>JBFLXL010000005.1 GCA_040757205.1 Bacillota bacterium | reverse complement strand
ACGCCAATAACGGCATAGTACTGGTGAACGCCGGGAGCAACGTGACCATCTCCGGCAACACCATGCGCAACAACGCTCATAGCGGCATTCACATCAACAACAGCAGCCCGGCGATTAGCGTCAACACCAGCCTGGGCAATGCCCACTACGGGCTTTACGTGGCCGGCGACGGCACTAGGCTGCCCACCTCCATTGCCAACAATACCTTAAACGGCAACACCATCGGCCCCATCGGCCTGGCGGCACCCTGTTCGGGGGTAACGGTGGATGCTAACAACATCTTTGACGGCCCGTTGCATGTGGAAGGCGGCACCATCAATGCTAATGTCAGTTGGGATAACAACCGGGTCTATTTCCTGCGGGGGAACATCACCGTGGCCGCCGGCAGGACCCTGACCGTTACGGCGGGGCGCGTGGTCAAATTCGCCCAGAACACCGGCCTGCATGTGAACGGCATCCTCTTGGCTCGGGGTACTGCTGCCGCCCCCATCTACTTCACCGACTACCGGGACGACGCGGCGGGCGGTGACACCAACGGCGACGGTTCGACCACCGTCCCGGCCGCCGGGTGGTGGATCGGGATCGAGATCCGCAACAACGGGGCCGCCACCCTGGACCACACGGTGATCCGCTACGGCGGGGCGGTGATTTGGTGGGACGCGCCCTTTTACACGGGCCGCCACGTCGGCAACCTCTATAAGACCGGGGCAGGCACACTCACCCTGACCAACTCGGTTTTAAGCAACAGCGCCTCCCACGCCCTGCGCCTGTGGGACACCGGCGCCGTCCACACGGTTAGCGGCAACACCTTCGAGCATAACGCCAGCCACGGCATCCTCCTGGAGTACGCCGGGAGCAACGTGACCATCTCCGGCAACACCATGCGCAACAACGCTCATAGCGGCATTCACCTCCGCGACAGCAACCCGGCGGTCACAAAGAATACCATCTCTAACAACCCAATCGGTGTTTACTGCGAGAATAACGCTAACCCGGTCATCGGCGGCGCCGCTGGTCAAGGCAATGACATCACCGGAAACGCCAACTTCGGAGTACAGAACATCAGCTCGTCAGTTACGGTAAACGCCAAATACAACTTCTGGGGTGCGGCGTCCGGCCCGCGACACGCGACCAACCCGTTGGGAACCGGGGACAGGGTGAGCGACCACGTGGACTTTTCCAGCTACCTCAAAGTCTCCGCCTTTATTTCGGTGCCGTTCATAGAGGTAAGCCCTGGTGGTCACAACTTCGGCGATATTTTCGTGGACAATACATCGTCCGCGCGAAGCTTCACCATTACCAACAACGGCACGGCTAACCTTATTGTTGGGGCGATAGTGATAACCGGCCTTGACGCCGGCCAATTCGGCATTCAAAACGACCAGGCTTCCGGACAAACGCTGACACCGGGACACAGCGCTTCGCTGGAGGTTGTTTTCTCTCCCACTTCCGCTGGTGCCAAGAGCGCTTTGTTAAGGATACCATCAAACGACCCTGCCAACAGCCAGCTAGATGTACCACTTTCCGGCACAGGGGTGCTCAGCGACGCCCAGGCCGTGGGGGCGGACAAAACGGCACTGACCTTTGACGATATTAAGGGAGCGAATACGGCGGCCGACAGCATCACGAGCGACCTGACCCTGCCGGGAAGCGGTGCGAACGGGACCACCTTCGCGTGGCTGAGCAGCGACACCTCCGTAATCGGCAATGACGGCAAGGTAACGCGTCCTTCCCACACCCAGGGCGATAAGCAAATCACCCTGACCGCCACCATCAGCAAGGGAACGGCCGGCGACACCAAGGCCTTTGCCCTCACGGTCAAAGCGCTGGCGCAGACCGACGCGGAAGCCGTGGCGGCGGGCAAAGCGGCGCTGACCTTCGACATTATCAAGGGAGCGAATCCGGCACCCGACAATATCACCAGCGACCTGACCCTGCCGGCAAGCGGTGCCGGCGGGACCACCGTCACCTGGCAGAGCAGCGACACCTCCGTAATCGCTATTGACGGTAAAGTGACGCGGCCCTCCCACACCCAGGGCGACAAGCAACTCACCCTGACCGCCACCATCAGCAAGGGGACGGCCGGCGACACCAAGGCCTTTACCCTCACGGTCAAAGCGCAGGCGCCCGCGCCGGTGCCAGGCGGCTGGGACGATGTAACCCCTGCCGTGCCGCCTGTTGTGCCGCTTGTTGTGCCGCCTGCCGCCCCGGCTGTTACCGCGCCGGACGTCCAGAGAGCAACGGGCGCGACCTTTACGGAGGACTTTTCCGCCGAGGAAGCCGAACAGGGCGTGACGGTAGACGCCGGCGCTCTTGAGGGAATGCGGGATCTTGGCCGCGAAGTGCGGATCAATACCCCGCAAGCCGCGGTTGTTCTCCCGCCCCGTCTGGCGCAAGCCCTCCTGGAACAAGATGCCGGCAGCATGATTGTCATTAGCGTTACTCCGGGCGTGGGTGATTTGCCGCCATCTCCGGCGCACCTCCGGCCGGCCGGCGCGGATGTGGAGGTTAGCGCCCGCGTAAAACGGGGTGACCGCGAAGTGAACCTGGAAGGAGAACGCCACCTGATTTTGCCTTACGACCCGCAGCGGGTGCAGAACCCATCCCGCCTGGGGATCTACCGGTGGGAGAAAGAAAAGTGGCGCTATGTGGGGGGCAGGGCGGACACCGCCACCAACACCGTCCGGGTCAGACTCACGGGCTTTTCCCGCTACGCCGTGTTTGAAGAGGCGCGTGCCTTCAGCGACCTGGCGGGCCATTGGGCGATAAACGATATCCAGATTCTGAGCGCACGGTATATTGTGGGCGGCCTGCCCGGCGGCAGCTTCGCCCCGGACAGAACCGTCACCCGGGCGGAGTTCGCCGCCATGGTGGTCAATGCCCTGGAGTTCGCCGGGCACAAAGCACAGGACGCGGCAGGAAAAACCTTCACGGACATACCTTCTGGCGCCTGGTACGCCAAAGCGGTGAGTACCGCCGCAGCGGCGGGGCTCGTGGGCGGTTACGCGGACGGAACCTTCGGGCCGGAAAGGAGCGTCACCCGTGAGGAGGCCGCGGTTCTGACGGTCAGGCTCCTTAAGCGCCTGGGCGTCGAGGTGCCCCCGGCGCCGGAAAGCATCCTGGAATCCTACCGCGATGCCGGTGCAGTGGGCGCTTGGGCGCGCGCCACAATGGCCGCGGCGGTGCAAACCGGGATCATCGGCGGAACCCCGGAAGGAAAGCTTGCTCCCGCCGACAGGCTCACCCGGGCGCAGGCCGCGGTGTTGCTCAAGCGGGCGCTGGCGAAGGCGGATCTGCTGTAAACCCCTGCCGCTAAACAATGGCGGTTCGCCGAACGCCGAACAGGGTCACTGAACCTCATGGACAATAATCAGTTGGAGTTTCCAGATCCGGAAAAGTATTTGCACCCACCTGTAGCGGATGCAGGTGGGTGAACAGTCCGGGGACGGTTCTCTGACTGGCAATATATTACATTTTGGAGGCGCATGCCCGGTTATTTTTTGCCGCCTATTTCCTACAGTTCATCCGAGAGCTGACGGTACAAGGCATCCATAACGACAAACCCGGTTTCGAGGGCTTTGAAATCGTCGCCCGTCACTTTGCGCAGCCCGCGGAAGATGAGGTCCACACCGGCGGCCTCCGGCGGGGGCAATAGGTCGTGGACGGTGTCGGCGGCGTCAATGACGGCTCCCAGCCGGTCCAGCACCGGGTCTTTGAGCTCGTACTCCTTTAGGATGGTGCAAAAAGTGCAGTGGCCCCGCCGGTGGGTGAGCCGCACCCCCGGCACGTCGAAAGGAGTGCCGTCTGCCTCGCTGATGCGCTCTCCCTTCCTGATGAACCGGAACTCGGCCTCCGGGTCGATGAACCGGGCGATGAGCCAGGCGCTGGAAATCCGGTCCACGCCCACGTTTTCCCAGGTGACCCACTTCATTCGTTTTCCTCCTTCTTCCCCGACAACGCGGCCGCCTTGTTTTCAATGGCCCTTTGGACCTCGGACGAGAGCGGCGACTTCAGGTAGTCCTGGGTCTTTATCCGGCCGAAGAGCGCCCACTGGTCCCGCAGTTGTTCCAGATCGTCAATCTCGTCCACCCTGGCCATCACGCTCCGGTACTGCTCGTTAACCTTTTCCAGAAAATACTCCTTGATGCGCTCGTCCTGAAAAGGTTTCAGGCTTCTCACCGCCCACAGCGCAACCTCGCCCCCCATTTCAACGATTTCCTCGCCCAGCCACTCAAAGTGTTCCAGGGTCCTCTCCGAGTAAGGGAGGATAAAAACCGAATCCTGCGGCGAGTATACCCCCAGCCGATTCAGCTTTCTCCAGATCGCCAGTTTCTTGGCGCTGGTTCTCGACTTGGGAAGCTGGTAGACCATCATGATCCACTCCACGTTGATCCCTTTCTCCGCCTCGGAACGCACGAACAGCAACCGGAGGGAGCCGGGCTGCGGCCGGGGCTTCCACGGCGGGCGAAATTTCTTGTAACCGTGGTTGCACTTTATTATAAGTATGGCCACCGCCCCGCGTCAATCGGCGCCAAATCAATCCGCAGGCGAGGGGGGCGGCCGGGAAATTTGGAAGACTAAAAAAATCGCCTCTTGACAGCCGCCACCTCGCGGGCTAAGATGTAACCATGGTTACAGTGTAACCTTGGTTACCCGCAGCGATGCGCGCCAGGCCAAACAAATTTATTTTTTGGAGAGTGAAAAACGATGCCGCCATTTGAAGAACACGTGAAAACCAGCCTGAAGCGAACCGGCAAGGATTACCGGATGCTGCACGAATGGCTGGACCTGGACCGGGAATTCAAAGCCGAAAGGCACAGCCTGCCGAACCTTAAGCCCAACCTCGACTTCGTGCGCACCGCCTGGGGTGAGGAAGGAGTGGCCGAGTTTCTCCACCACGTGGTGGAAGACAAGGCCGGGCCGGATCTGGCCGCCCTGCGCGGGGCCGGGTGCCCCGAGGAGGCGGTGGAACACAGTATGGCCGTGGCCCGCAAGGCCCTGGAAATCGCCGCCCGCACCGGCCTGGACCTGGACATGGCCCTGGTGTTCAAGGGCGCGCTCTATCACGATCTGGGCAAGGCCAAAACCTACGGTATCGAGCATGGTGAACTGGGTGCCGCCATAGCCCTGGAACTCGGCCTGGACGAGGCCGTGGTCGCCATCATCCGCAAGCACATCCGCGGCGGGCTGACCACTGCCGAAGCGGCGGAGCTGGGCCTGCCGGCCCTGGATTACACGCTCGGCACGCCGGAAGAAAAGATTGTCATTTACGCCGACCGCCTGGCCGACATCATTTGCGACCCCGCCGGCATCGTGTCCGGCGAACAGGACGCCGAAGACCGTTTCGAAGAGATCCTGCGGACCTATCCTAAGTACGGCAAGAACATCGCGACGACCGGGCGGTACCTGGATATGCACCGGGAAATACGGGCCTGGACGGCTGGTGGCGAGTAGGGCGCGCCGGTGAACGCCCGATTGGTCTGGTTCTTCAGCCTTTGCGGCTTTGCGGCCATTTTCAGCTCCACCCTGTCCAAGACCCCGACGCTGCCTTTGTTCGCCTCCCACCTGGGCGCCAACGACGCCCAGGTGGGATTGATTGCCGCGGCCTCAACCATACCGGGCCTTTTTGTGAGTTACCTGGCCGGGGCTTTGGCGGACCGCTACTCCTGGAAAAAGATTCTGCTGGTGTCGCTGTTGGTGTTTGTTACGGCCCCGCTCCTGTATTTATGGGTGTACGAACCCTGGCAACTGGCGGCGGCGCGGTTTTATCACGGGGTGGCCACCGCCGCCTTTGCCCCGGTGGCGCTGGCGGCCGTCGCCGCCGCCGGCGGCGCCCGCCGGGGCGAGATGCTGGCGGTCTTCACCTCCTCCACCATGGCGGGCCGGGCGCTGGCCCCTTTCTTGGGCGGTTTGCTGCTGGCCTCCTGGGGATTTGAAAGCGTTTTTCTGCTTTGCGCCGCCGCCGGGCTGGCGGCCTTGGCGCTGGGGACCATGCTGCGCGACGGTCAAGAAGGACGAGGCGGGAAAGAGGTTGTCAAAGGACGAGGTGAGAAAGAGGCTGCCGCCGCCGGAAACGAGGGGCTCTTCGAAGTTCTCCGGTCCCTGCTGCAAAACCGCGGTTTTCTGATGGTGGGCGGCGTGGAAGCGGCGGTCTTTTTCGCCTACGGGGCCTTTGAGGTCATGTTCCCGCTGTTCGCCCGGCACCTGGGCCTGCCCGTATGGCAGATCGGGGCCGTCATGGGCATACAACTCGCGGGCGTCATCTTCCTGAAACCGGTCTTCGGCCGAGTGTCCGACCGGGTGGGCAGAATCCCGTTGATTTTGGCGGGCCTGGCCTTGAGCGCCCTTTCCGCCGCCGCCGTTCCCATTTGGTGCACCCTTTACGGATTTGTCCTGCTGAGCTTCGGTTTCGGCTTGGGGTTCGCCCTGGTCACCTCCGGCACAAGGCCCCTGGCGGCCGAACTGGTGGAAAGCGGGAAACGAGGCGCTGCCCTGGGCGGTTTGGCCACCATGATGGACATCGGGCAGGTTCTTGGTCCGCCGGCGGCGGGGCTGGCCGCTCTAATCGCCGGCTACCGGGCCGCTTTCGGACTGGTGGCCGTCCTGCCGGCCGCCGCTCTCCTGCTGAGCCTTTATTTTGTGCACAAGCACAAATCCTTCCAGACGGCCTCACGCGCCTAAAACGCCGGCTGCGGCGGCGCAAACCGGTCCTGCACGACACTCCCTACCGAAAGAGCAGTTCAGCAGCCAAGTTTGGATTACGGCCCGAGCCGGCGACGACTCCATCGTCGAGATGCACCAAGTGGCTGGATGGACCGGGGAGCGATGGAACATGTCATGATTATCTTATATGTGAAGAGATGACTGCGTACGGATATATGCGGTTCCTTACACTGGCTTTTGGAGCGGGGCTGGTGTTCCTGTTTGGTGTATGTCTTCTGGTATATGCGAGAAGCCTGGCCGTATTTTATTCTCTAAGCTGTACGCGCAATGCGCCGGCCCCGTGCTACATATTTCCTGCTGGCAGCCTAGGGGGATAGGAGGCACGCTGGCTGGCGCGGCCTTGTCCCACCTGACTATGGTCGTAGCAGCACTACCCATTATGCCGGTACTTCTGTCCTTGGTCGTTGCCTTGCCGTTACAGCTTTTCCTGGCGAAACGGACCCTCAGACGTCTGCGAATTTCGGCGGGATAGGGTGGTTACATTGCTGACACTACTTAAGAGACTGTTATCGGCAACGGCGAGTGCAGTGGCCCTTGTGGCAATGACAGTGGGTGCCTTCGCTGTAGTCATGTGCATTACCGTCAATACCGCCGGCTAGGTAGAGATTCGGCAAATGCGCGAAGAGTGGGGCGAAACATCTATTTACCGGAAACCAGGGATGGTGTAAAATACAGTTACCTGAAGGAGAGGGGGTTGCTCTTGGACAAAGCGGGCGAAAAAAACCGGGAGCAAGTCCGGCGCGACAAGCACGACGAGTTGTTCAAGCAGCTGCTGGAGACCTTCTTCTACGAATTCATCAACCTGTTTTTCCCGCAGGTCGGTCGGCTTATGGATCCAGACCACCTGGAATTCCGGCCTCAGGAAATCATCACCGACGTATTGGACAAGGAAAAGCACGTGGTGGACATCCTGGTGGAGACCCGGCTCAAGGACGAAGAGGGCCTGATCCTGGTGCACGTGGAAAACCAATCCCAGCGGGTGCCGGACTACAACCGGATGATGTTCAAGTACTTCGCCCGGTTGCATGAAAAGCACCAGCGAAAAATTCTGCCCATCGCCGTTTACGCCCATGATGCCGGAGTGGAAGAGGAAGACCGCTTCCGGATCAGCTTCTCCTTTCTGGACGTTTTGGAATTCCGCTTCTTCAAGGTCCAGCTCCGGAAAGAATCTTGGCGGGACTACATTGGGAGCAACAATCCGGTGGCCGCCGCCCTGCTCAGCAAAATGAACTTCAGTGCGGAGGAAAAAGTGAGCGTCAAGATCGAATTTGCCCGCATGCTGGCCAACATGCGCCTGGACCTGGTCCGGAACACCCTGCTGACCGCTTTTTTCGAGACCTATCTCCGCTTGGACGAGGCGGAGGAACAAAAATACCGCGAACGCCTGCCCCGAGAACTCAAACCCGAGGAGGTGCGAAATTTTATGGAAATCACCACTTCTTATCATCAGCAAGGCCGGGAGGAAGGCATCAAGGAAGGCATCAAAGAGGGCATCAAGGAGGGCATCAAAGAGGGCATCAAAGAGGGCAAGAGGGAGGTCGCTTTGGCGGCCTTGAAAAAAGGCCTCGCCCTGGAGGACATCATGGAGATTACCGGCTTGGACCGGGAAAATCTGCTGGAAATCCAAAAAGATTCCGCAGCAGCCGGTAGCGGCGATCAGTAACTCACCTGTACGGGAGGCGTTGCGCGTGGGCATCGATCAGCCGTAAGGAATGCAGGAGACAATACAAACCCTTATGGGCTTGCTTCAAGGGTGTCTCCGTCGAGGCCCTTGGTGCCTATTTTGGTGCCCACTGGCCAACCAAGCCAACCTAACCTGACCGCACATAGCACCGCAAAGCTGCTAAATTCAAGGATCGTTGGTGTTCAACCAAGTGTCTCAAGAGCTCCAAAATGCAGGGACAACCGCCTTACAAGCAGGGGGTCGCTGGTTCAAATCCAGCATCGCCCACCAATAACAACCCGCGAAGCCTCCAAGAATAAAGGTTTTTGCGGTTTTTTTGTTTTCGCCGCTGGACAGATAAAAATGGCAGATGGCAAATTTAACAAAAATTAAACAATAATTAACACAAAGAAACGGCCCACCGACTTGACAACAAGTGTCTTTCTGCATTAAGTACTAATTGGAGGTGGTACAAGATGGCAGACCCGAAGGATCAGTGCGTCGCCCCGGCAAAGGGGCCCATGACGGCGCAGACCGACAACGTGCCCGAGGCCGGCCCGGGTACCGGCCCGCAGGCTGTGAAGGAGGTGCCGCAAGTGCTGGCACGCGTAGGTAAACCGGCCCCTGACTTTGAGGCTCACGCATACCTGGACGGGGGGTTTCAAAACGTCAAGCTTTCAGACTACAGGGGCTCGTGGGTGGTGCTTTGCTTCTATCCCGGTGACTTCACCTTCGTTTGACCCACCGAATTGGCGGCCGTGGCCGCCCGTCACGACGAGATCAAGGCGCTGGGGGTACATGTCCTGGCCATGAGCACGGATAGCCGTTTCGTGCACAAGATCTGGCAGGAAGAGGAACTCTCCAAGATGGTACCCGGCGGCGTGCCATTCCCTATGCTCACCGACGCCGGCGGCCGGATCGGGACAGTGTACGGCGTGTACGACCACGAAGCCGGCGTGGATATTCGGGGCCGGTTCCTGATTGACCCGGACGGCGTCATCCAGGCTATGGAGATGCTGACCCCGCCGGTGGGCCGTAACGTGTCGGAGTTCATCCGGCAGGTGCAGGCTTACCAACACGTGCGCGCCACCGGCGAAGCCACCCCGTCGGGCTGGCAACCCGGCAAAATCACGCTCAAACCCGGCCCGAACCTGGTGGGCAAAGTTTGGGAAATCTGGAAACCCGGGCAGGAATAAACAATAGCATTCAAATCGTTGATACCCCGATAACAACCTCGGCGACGATAAGAGCGATTTACAGTGGTTCCAGGATGCCAGTAGCGGCCGGATACACATTTCCAGTATTCGAACCCGGAATAGCCACCTACTTATGCGGGCCGGGTGAGTCAGATACCCGGCTCTTCTTTGTTCCGCCCGGCCGTGAGCCGCGGAATTACCAGGTCACCGGTCAGCCTTCCCGGATAATCTCGGCGGCGATGTGTCCCGCCAGGGCGGCGATGGTGAACGCGGGTTTGTTGCCGGATGGGGCGGACAACGATGAATACCCCGGACACTCGGCGAATAGTAATGTCTGCAAAAAGGAGGGGGTGTGCATGCCCAACGAGTTCGTGACCGCCGACTACTTGGCAAGCTTTTCGGGGATGGTCATCGTCCTGGCCCTGATCGTCCAGTTCACCAAGAGCCTGGTCAAACGGCGGTACGCCGACGAGGCCGTCCGGGCCTACACCTTCGGGTGGGCGCTCGTGCTGGTGCTGCTGATGTTCTGGCAGCAGGGTCTTCTGGCCGGTTCGGTTGGGGAAATCGCCGCGAACATTTTCCTGGCCTTCATTAACGCCATCATCGTCTCCCTGGCGGCTTTTGGCGGCTACGCGGTGCTCTCGGACCCCAGGGCCGAGAAGAGTTCCGGCGGCCGGCCTTCTCCCCGGTAGGCCGCCGGGCGGCGCGGCGGGCAAGGGGAAAAAGGTCAATCCCGTCCGCACAGGCGGGGTTTTCCACTGCCGGTGGGCAGGACACTTGCTCCGGGAAGCTGACTAGTCAGCGCTGATTTCCGTATGCGGCGCTCCGGGGTTGAGCTTGGGTCCGCGGCCCGCCGTGGTCTTTTTGGGCAGCAGACGCAGAAGTTCTTCCCTGGTGGATTCCGCCTGCTCCAGGGCTTCTGCGGTGACTGTGCCCAGGTACTGCACGATGCCCATCTTTCGCTCCAGCCACAGTTCCGCCGTTTCTCCCGGCGCTAGGGGCAGCCAGGCTTGGCTGCTCTTGATCTCCAAGACCAGGCGGTCCAGCCGCCGGTAGGTCTCCAGAATGGAGTGCACCGCCCGGCCTTCCAGGAAACCGAGCATGCCGTTGGCCATTATCCCGTTGAACACATTGAAGCGCAGGCGCCCCGCAACCCCTTCCAGCAGCGAGTAGAACGTGCGCAGGGCGGCGGGTTCGTAGGGGGCGGCGTCCCTGCTCAGACCCGCGTTCAAAGCGGCGAGTTCCCGGAGCAGGTCGGTGTTGTGGGTGAGCTCGACGTTCAGCGCCAGGAGATACATATCCCGGGTGTGCCGGTTGGACTTGCGCTCGTGCCGCCGTTGCACGGACAGAGAGAGCAGAAAGCCGGCCAGCACTCCGAAAAAGGTGGCCGCCAGGTGGCGGTGGAAGTACGCGTCACCGAGCACGCCCAGTACGTATTGAAAGAACTCCTTCACGGTCTCCACCGGAGCATTTGGCCTCCTTGTGAGTTTATGACTCTTATGGCCTCGGATCTATTCCCCAAAAAGTCGTTGGCGCAAGTTTCGGAGCACGTTCCCGTGGCGGCGCTCCGCGGCGGCGACGCGTTCCAGGAAGAGGGCGGTCTCGGTATCCCCGGCCTTGCGCGCGGCCCCGGCGAGCCCGGACAGGTTTGCGGCGGTTGCCTCCTCGTGCCGCAGAAGCAGGCGGAGATTGTCGGCGCTGCCACCCGGCGGTTGCCGCCGGTTCAGCCATTCAGCGGCGTGCCGGGCCTTGTCCCGGCCTATTCGGTACAGCGCGGCGGCAATCTCGGGGTAGCCCTCCTCCTCGGCCCGGAGCGCGTAGGCCAGGTACAGGACGCCGTTATTCAAGTGGTCCAGCCAGTCCACGTTCGCCATGACTTGGTTATCCCCGGTGCGGAGCGTCAACCCCCGGAACTTGTCCTCCGCGGCCCCGCACAAGGGGCAGCGCATCGGAGGCGACTCACCCGGGACAATATAACCACAGACCAGACACTGCATGTACTGCAAGTCGGCTCCCTCCCCTGTGCATACTCATTCTATCAGACCGCTTGCCGTTTGTCCGAGGAAGGTGCGAACGGAGCGTCAGCCCAGCACGAATTTTCAGGACTGACGCATGGCCTTTATAACGAGAGCCATATCAAGGTTTCCAGGGGCTGGTGCGAGATAATTTCCCCCGAGTTGCGGCTATTTTTTACGCGTCAGTCCGGCGTGCATTTTCCCCTGGTTGACAGGTTATGGGCCGCCGAGTATAATTTGCCGGGTACTCTAAAACCGCGGGAGGTTGGAAGCAGGTGGCCGCACGGATGATGATCGAGCTGCCGGCGCGGCTCCAGGCCGTCGCCGATTATATTCCGCCCGGGAAGACGGTGGCCGACATCGGTACCGACCATGCCCTGCTGCCCGTCTACCTGGTGGGCTGGGGGGTGGCGCCGCGGGTGATCGCGGTGGAGAAGGCGCCCGGTCCCCTGGACGCTGCCCGGCAGGCGGTGGCCGCAAGTGACCTGGGCGAGTTTATCGACGTCCGGGCCGGGGACGGGCTGGCGCCGGTCGCCCCCGGAGAGGCCGAGGTGGTGGTGCTCGCCGGGATGGGCGGGCGGAATATCGCCGCCATCCTGGGCGCGTCCCCGGAGGTATTGGGAACGGTCGAGACTCTGGTGCTGCAGCCCCAAGAGCCGGTGACCCCGGCCCGCCGCTGGCTGATCGAAAACGGCTTCCGGATTGCGGCCGAGACCCTCGTCCCGGACGCCGGGCGGCTCTACCCGGTGATCTGGGCCGAAAAAGGGCGTTCCGAGCCGGTGGACGATCTCCTGCTGGAGGTCGGTCCCGACCTGGTAGCGCGTAAGCACCCGTTCTTGCCGCGCTATTTGGCCGTGATCAGGGCGCGCTACGAAAAGATGCTGGACGGGCTGGAGAAAAGCGGCCGCGAAGAACTGGACCAGCGCCGGGCCGCCGCCGGAGCCCGGCTGGAACAACTGGAGGCGTTGGAGAAATGCCTTTAAAGTGCCAAACGATTGTCACCTTCGTGGAGGAAATGGCCCCGCGCGCCCTGGCGCTGGAGGGGGACAACACCGGCTGGCAGGTGGGGGACCCCGAAAGTCCGGTGGAGGCCGTTCTCCTGGCCCTGGACGCGGACGACCGGGTCGTGGACGAGGCGGTGGCGCTGGGGGCCGGGCTGATCGTCGCCCACCACCCCCTGATCTTCAGGCCGGTGCGCAGCGTGCGCCTGGACCTGCCCGGCGGGGCGCTCCTCGCCCGGCTGATCCGCGCCGGGATCGGCGTGTACGCCGCCCACACCAGCCTGGACGCCGCCGAGCAGGGGGTGAACGCGGTGCTGGCCGAGCGGTTGGGGTTGACCGGCTTCCGGGTGCTGGACGAGGAGGGTGGGCTGGGGCGGGTCGGGCGCCTGCCGGAAGCGCTGCCCTTCGACGTTTTCGCCGGGCGGGTGAAAGCGGTGCTCGGCGTCCCGTCCGTCCGGGTGGGCGGCCCGCGGGACCGGATGGTATCCAAAGTCGCCCTTTGCGGTGGTTCGGGCGGCGACCTGTGGGGCAAGGCGGCCTTCGCCGGCGCCGATGTGTTCGTGACCGGCGATCTAAAATATCACACCGCGCGGGACATCCTGGCCGCCGGTATGAACTTCGTCGATCCGGGCCATTATCCCAGCGAACGGATCATCCTGGAGCCCCTGCGGGACCACCTGGCCGGGCGCTGCCGGGCCGCCGGCGCCGACGTGCGTTTCGCCGTCGCCCGAACCCACCAGGATCCGTTCGGAAACCTTTAGAACAACGGCCACGGCCGGCCGGGCTGAAAACCGCTGTTTTTCTTGATTTTTGACGCTCCGAATGGTATCATGTCTTTGGCGAGTAAACCAGATGATCGCGGGTACCGCTTGGTATTCGAGGAAAGTCCGAGCTCCGCAGGGCAGGGTGCTGGGTAATTCCCAGTGGGGGCGACCCCAAGGAAAGTGCCACAGAAATGTGTACCGCCGTGCGTCGGAGCCGGTCGCCGGAGGTTTGGAATCGGCAAACGCCGAGACGGACTTCCTGAGACCGGCGGCCGGTACGGTAAGGGTGGAACGGTGCGGTAAGAGCGCACCAGCGGTCAGGCGACTGGCCGGCTAGGTAAACCCCACCTGGAGCAAGACCAAATAGGGGGACGATGGAGCGGCCCGCTCCGTCCCCGGGTTAGGTCGCTAGAGGCGTCCGGGCGACCGGCGTCCCAGATAGATGATCATCCACGACAGAACTCGGCTTACAGGTTTACTCGCCACAAAAACCCGCCAGTTTCAAGGGCTGGCGGGTTTCGCTTTGCGAAGGAGACAGGCGCCAGGCACTAAAAGGCGTGGATTATCCGGTGGGCGCTTTCCTACCACTGGTGTTTGAAAAAGTTTATTTCCCGCTGGTACGGCTCGGTCAGTTCTTCCATCTGTTTCATCCGCTCTATTGAAAACGGCCGGAAAGTGCGGGCGATACGGACGTTTTCCTCCAATTCCTCCAGGGTGGAAACTCCAACGATAGCCGTGCTCACCGGGTAGGTCAGCACATACCCCAAGGCCTGTTCCATGGAGACGCCTCCCCCCTCCCGGAAAATTCGTCCGTAGGCCGCCACCTTCATGGCGACCACACCCATGTCTTTCCGTCGGGCAAGTGGGAGGACATTTTCGGCAAAGGAATCATCATGCACATCGCCGGCATTCAAGGCAACAAGCACACAGTCAAAATCATACTCTTCCAGGGCCTGCAAGAGGACGGCACAATTCTTGTGGCTGGTTATCCCGGTGAATTTTGCGACCCCGCCTTCTTTCAGCTCCTCCATGGCCTTGATGGCTCCCTGCGCGCCGAATAGCCGCCTTAAGTCTTGATGGGAATGTACCGCGTGAAGCTGATACAGGTCCAGGTAATCGGTTTGCAGCCTTTTTAGGCTCTGCTCAAACAGTTGCATGGTCCCGTCGCGGGTTCGGTCCAGCGTTTTGCCGGCCAGGTATGCTTCGTTCCGCCGGTACCGCATCACCTGGCCGATATTGCTCTCGCTGTTGCCGTAGGTGGGAGCCGTATCGATATAGTTTACACCGAGATCGAGTGCCCGGTTAATGATAGCGGCGGCCTCATTCTGCCGGCCCCGGGCGATGGCGAAGGCACCACCGAGACCGAATATGCTGGTATACAAGCTTGTCCGCCCGAGTTGCCGCCGGGGAATGAGCGGGTCTGGCAGCGCCTCTTTCTTTTCATCCGCGGGAGGAAGTTCTTCCACTTCGCCTGGTTTGTAGGGCTCCGGGAAAACCTTGCATCCCGTCAAACCTGCGGTGGCCGCCACCGTCAACCCTAATTGTATGAATTTGCGCCTATTCATTGGATTCATTAAACGACGCCACCCCCGGGCCGATTCTTTTCTTGTAATTATAAAGGATCAGCCTGAGGTAAGCTCACCCTTCCACTGGGCTGGACGTACAAGGCAGGGGTATTGACACAAGGGCTTGGATTGTTTATATTGGCTAAAAGAGGCCGACGCAAACGGGGCGCCCGAGTTTGTGTTTCGGCTCGAGGAGGGGTTCGGTTATGGTTCCATTGGGGATCGGCATTGTTCTGATGGTCGTGTCCTTTTTTATGTTCGGCGTGTTTAGCACCTACAGTTTCATGGGAATTGTGACGGTAATGACGTTTCTTGTCGGGCTGTTGGCTCTTGGAATCGGGATCAACAGCGCTCTGAGTCAAGAGGAATCATAACTGGCAGAGCGGGGTAAGCCCCGTTCTTTTTTAATCTTGCTGGAACAATCATATCGCCGTAAAGACGGCGGGTCAATCGTTGTGATGCAAATCGGCGCCGCAGCGGCGAAGCGGCCGGCCGCAGACACCGGCGTTCTTCCTCAAAAGACCGGAAGCGCCGCCAGGAACTCAGCCCAGGAGTCCACAATGATGTCGGGGGCGTGTTCGGCCAACCGGTCCCGGCCCGCCACGCCCCACGTCGCGCCGGTGGTGACTACGCCGGCCTCTTTGCCGGCAACGATGTCGTACCAACTGTCGCCGATATAAACCGCGTTCCGGGGCGGCGTGTCCAAAAGGGCGAGGGCCTTGAACACCGGTTCCGGGTCGGGCTTCGGTCTCGTCACGTCATCCGCGGACACAACCGCCTCAATGTGCCGGTCAAGCCGGGTAAGGGCTAAACTCGCCCGGGCGGGGTCGCGGCGCTTGGAGGTCACGACGCCGGTGCGGTAGCCGGCCGACTTCAGGGTTTCCAGCGTTTCCAGCGCCCCCGGAAACGCTCTGGTCAACTCCCTGAACCTCGTCTTCTGGAAGGCCACATACCGTTTCATGAATTCATCCGCCCGGTCCGGCGCGCAGCGGGCGGCGATTTCCCGCAGGGGGAGTCCGATGGTGTGCATTACTGCACCATCCTCCCAAGCCAGGCCGAAGTCCTCGAAAACCCGTTCGAAGGTCCAGCGGATCAAGGGGATCGAATCGATCAACGTTCCGTCAAGGTCAAAAAGCACGGCTCTCAAGGTCAAGACCTGTCCTTCCCCGGCGGATTTCCCGCGGTTCTTTTGTGGATCATAATGCCATGGGAGGCCAGAATCCTGGACAGGGGGCGGCCGAAGATGAAGTATTCATGCTCCGCCCGGAGTCCCATTTCGGTTCTGGCGTATCGGCGGACGGCCAAATCTCTGCGGGCCAGCCGGGTGAGGGCGGCGAGGGTCTTGGTCCGGTCTTCCCCGCGGGAGAGGCCGTCGATCAATACTCGCACTTCATCGGGAGGGCATTCCTTTTCGTGCGCCATGATGACCTGCCGGACCGGGTCCCCGGGATTGATGACGTCGGTGCGCACGATGGTGTGCACGCCGATCACGGCCACCAAATCGGCGGGGTCCCAACATTTCAACAGACGGCATTCCAGGAACCGGTGCTCATAGACCCTACAGGCGGAACTCCTTTCGTCAAAAAGGCAGCAGGACCACCCGTTTCCCTTGCCGCGCACCTTGACGAGTTCGTGTCCGGTCGGCCGCGGGGCGCCCAGGACGGGGTCGAACACCGCCTCGCCCTTCCGGATGGTGACCAGGTGCTCGTACCCGGCATGTCCATTCAGAAGGAGCTTTTTGTCCTCATGATGGAGAGTGGGCCCGCCCTTCAGACAGCACGTGCCGCAACGTATGCAGCTGTCTCTGGGAAAACCGGGCATCTTTCCCGGGCCACCTCCTACCGGCCAAGAACCCGAATGTCAGTGATACTGGAAATCCTCGATACAGGCTCACAGGCTTCACCCTTTGTCCGCCGTTATTGTTCCCTACAAGGATTCTACCATAGAAACATCCGGGCCGGGGTGCGCAACCCTGAAGGCCGGCCGATTTCAGCCGGGTTCCCGCCTGAAAATCCGCTTTTGCGGACTTGAACGGGAACCGGTTATCGGTCATAATAACAAATGACAGACAAACAGGCAGGGGAAAGGAGGTGTTGTGATGAAGCGCATCGGATTATTCCTGCTGGTTAACTTACTGGTGCTGACCACAATCATGATTGTCACCAGTGTGCTCGGTGTGAACCGCTACGTGGAAGGGCAGGGCATCAACTACGCCAGCCTGCTGGTGTTTGCCGCGGTTGTCGGCTTTTCCGGCGCCTTTATCTCTTTGGCGCTCTCCCGGTGGATGGCGAAGCAGATGATGGGGGTGCACGTGCTGGAACCCCGGGGTAACCTCACGGGCCAGGAACGCCGGTTGGTGGAAATGGTGCACGAGATGTCCCGCCGGGCCGGCCTGAAGGTGATGCCCGAAGTGGGGATTTACCAGTCGCCGGAAGTGAACGCTTTTGCCACCGGTCCCACCAGGAACAAAGCCTTGGTGGCCGTTTCGACGGGCCTGCTGGGGCGGATGGACCAGGACGCGGTGGAAGGGGTCATCGCGCACGAGGTGGCCCACGTCGCCAACGGCGACATGGTCACCATGGCCTTGGTCCAGGGTGTGATCAACACCTTTGTGGTGTTCCTGTCCCGGATCATCGCCCACGCCATCGCCAGTACGGTGCGGAGCGAGGTTGCCCACATCGTCCATATCGTGGCCATCATCGTCTTCCAGATCCTGTTCTCGATCCTGGGCAGCATCGCCGTGCTGGCCTTCTCCCGGCACCGGGAGTACCGCGCCGACGGCGGCGGGGCAAAGCTGGCCGGCAAGGAGAAGATGATCCGGGCCCTCACTGCGTTGAAAAAGAACGTGGAGTTGGTGGACACAGAGCAGCAGGTGCTGCAGACCATGAAGATCAGCGGGGGGAAGCCGAAGAGCTCCCTGGCCCAGCTGTTCTCCAGCCATCCCGACCTGGACGACCGGATCCGCCGCCTGCAGCAGATGTAGTCGCGCGCGCAGGGTGATCCGCGTCTTGTTCAAGTGAGAAACCTCCTTGGCCCATTATTCTATCCCGGGCAAGGAGGTTTATTTTCGGGCAACGTCTGAGTCCCAGACTTGTCCACCGGTCTACCCCAAGAAAAACCCTGAGGTGCTCGGGGTTAACGATCCGGCCCAATTGGTGATTCTCCGGTTAGTGCAAGCCGCCGCCTTCTTCGTATTCCTTGGCGTACTTCCCGAGGTCGATACGGAGAAGCATAAACAGGAGATCCGCGATCATGGCACAGGCCAAACCCAATCCGGCCATGGTGACGCAAACCACCAGCCCGAACGAAATGGGCTTGTTGACCGCGAGGTCCGCTGTCCAGGCCCAAAAAGGCTCAAACATATCATAAATCCCTCCTCTCGCCGAACTATGCACGATTGTCGACCCAGTGTAGTGAAGCCATGATACCTCCAAGTCCGAGTTCTACCATCACCTCCAAGACATCCAGCGTCCTACTTAGTCCGCGCGCATCAGTTCACCAGTACCGGATATAAACAATTGATTTGGGGCGAAATCGCCCTGAATGCCAAAATCCAAACCACAATGCACTAACGATTTGTTTCACGTACTGCCGCTAGCTTTCTAATCCATAACTTTAGAACATGTGCCCGAATCAGTTAATATATTATACGCTTGCGAGCAAGCAAACAAAAGCTGGAGCTAGAAAAACTAGGAGTAGATATTACGAATGATTGTCAAATAATGACCGAAAATCACTCCGGATGGCTGCACATGGGAGATTAGCTCCCAAGTTGGCCGCGTTTGCATCGGGGTTGTCCATAGGTTCGCCAAAAAGCGGTTTCTATTGCTGGCTGTTGGCAGGCCGGAATTCGAAATGCGGTCAGGAGGGGAATTTGGTCCCGGGAGGGGCGTTTTTCGGGGAGATATCGGCGGGCGGCTGAAAGCGAACGAAAAAGGTGGTTCCGGCGGGGCCCGTTTCAAAAGTCATCCGGGCGTTATGCTGGGCGGCGATGCTTTCACACACGGCCAGTCCCAGTCCGGTACCCTGTTCCTTGTTGGTCACGAAGGGCCGGGTGATCTTGTCGATGAGTCCGGGTTCGATGCCGGTGCCCTGGTCCCGGACGGCCAGGACCACTTCGCCGCCGTCCAAAGACGTGCCGAGCGTCAGTATCCCCGGAGCCTTCATTGCTTCCAGCCCGTTGCGGGCCAGGTTCAAAATGAGTTGGCGGATTTCGTTCCCGTCCAGTAGCAAGTCCGGCACCTCGGTGAGCTGGACCTGTACCTGCTTGTCCACGGTCAAGGCGTCGGCCTGGATGAGCGGTAGCAGGGACAAGATGATGGTATTGAGGTTCTGGGGTTTTTGGTTCAGCGGCCTGTTCTTCGCCAGGGACAGAAATCCGGTGACGATGGCGCCGGCCCGGTCGAGTTCGGCGGTCATCAGGTCGAGGTGCTTGACGTAACCGGACCACTCCTTCCGCTCCCTGAACATCTGCAGGAATCCCCGTACCGCCGTCAGCGGGTTTCTGATTTCGTGGACTATGCCGGCCGCCATTTCACCAATGACGTTCAGCCGGTCCAGCCGCGCCATTTCGTGTTCCAATTGCTTCCCGGCGGTAACGTCTCTCAGGGAAACCAGGAAACACGGCCGGCCGTTTAGGTCCAGCAATTCCAGGGACAAAAGTCCCACATGCGTGTCACCGGAGTCCGCCTGATAGCGGATCTCGAGGTTGTGCAAGGTCCGGTGCGCAGAAACTTCTCCGGCCACGCGCGCCAGTATAAACGGGCTGAACACAAGGAGTGGTTCCGCGGCTCTGGACCCGATGGCCTCTTCCCGGCGCTTGCCGGTGAGGCGCGACCAGTTTTCGTTCACATCAAGGTAACGGCCTTCGGAGTCAACAATGAACATGACGTCGGGACTTGAATGAAAGATCTTGTAGAACAGTTGTTCGGACGAGCGAAGCGCCTCTTCCATCCGGCGCCGGCCGGCGATTTCCTTTTGCAGTTGCTCATTGACCGCTTGTAGTTGCTCATTGACCGCGGCTAGTTCGGCGGTGTGTGCCTGCACCAGTTCCTCAAGCCGGACCTGGTGGTTCTGGAACTCTTTTTCAGCCCGCTTTCGGTGCGTAATGTTCACTGCGTATTTTAAGGCGCCCCGGATGACACCCTGTTCATCCTTAAACGGATAGGCCCGAATGAACCAGTTTTGCCCATCCGGCGCAGTGGTTTGGGCCTCCTGTATCCCGCCGGTTTGGAGTGCGCTGCGAACCGGGCAGTCCGGGCATTCTTCGCTACGGCGGTGCCATACTTCATAGCAGTAACGACCGACCAGTTCTTCCGGGGCCAGGCCGGCCGAAGCAGCGGCATTTTGGTTGGCCCAGAGCACCTTGAGTTCCAGGTCGTAGTAGACCAAATCTTCAAGAACGCTGTCAAGTAGGGATAATGCTTGCGGGTCAGGCTTGAACCAGGCCGCCCCAACACACCGTTTCGCGTTGTCATCGGCCGATACTCTCGTTTTTGACGGTCTTCCACCTTCAGGCTGATTGCTCATAATGAATGGAAAAGTTCTGCAAAGAATACAATAATCCTTGTTCGCAAACTGTAATAAAATGTCAGGCAGTTTAAAATTGCAGAGGGCCGGTCTGTTTTTGAGACCGGCCCGCCAACGAAGTGGTTCGTGTTCAGGTTTTTGCCGTCGATCTGAAGAGGTCTATGATGCCGAGCACAATGCTGGCCAACCCAAATCCAACCAATCCAGCCCCCCAGATGCCGGCGACAAAGAGCCACCCCACGGCGGCCACAATGACGCCGAGGCCGATAACGATCCAACTGGTGAGACTGCCCCGGATCGATTCTGCCATCCAAGAACACCTCCTTTGGCCTCTAGGATGTCCGCGGGAGGAGAAAAATATGCCAATGTACCGCCAAAATACGTCCGGTTAGCGGATCACGAGCCGGCGTTGACGCCTTCACGGTCCGCGGATTATATTCAAGGAACGGATAGTCTTCAATTTTGACAGCTCCTCACCGCAACATCTTGGGGTTTTAGATTATATTCTAAGGAACGGATAGTCTCCAATCCGGCTCTTGTGTCCGGGAGGGGAAAGAGGGGAAAGATGTCTTTCTGGTTTGAGTTCACCGGGTTGTCGTTCAGCGTGGGGGCCGGGGCCAGGGCCGGGGCCAGGACCGCGGTCTGTTCCGGGGCGGTCCACCGGGGAGGGGTAATGCTGGTGCGCGGCCCCTCGGGAGGGGGCAAAAGCACCCTGCTCCGCGTCCTGGCCCGCCTGCAGCCGGGGACCGGGGGCGACGTCCGGCTGGGAGGCCGCCAATGGCTTACCTTTGCGCCCACGGAGTGGCGCACCGCGGTCTGCTATGTGGCCCAGCAGCCGGCGCTCTTTGAGGGTACGGTTCTGGACAACCTCCGGCGTCCGTTTCAACTGGCCGCGGTCCGGAATGATGACCGGGCAGATCCTGGGCGGCGTCGATCCGCAGGAGGCGGTGCGGTACCAGATCGTGGTCATGCTGATGATCGCGGCTGCGGTGGCCATCGGATGCCTGATCCTGGTGGGAGTGTCCTACCGGCGGATGTTCACCGGTGACGGGGCGCTGAAGCCGGAGCTGCTCCGCAGCCGGGCGGGCTGACCTACCCGGGTGGTGCGGATGGTGGTGCGGATGGCCTTGGCCTAAATGTGGGACCACTAGACCAAGACGATAAGTGCCCGAGCCGTGGGGGTATGGAACCGGTGAGTACTGTTGAAGGGCTGAATGTCGGCGATCACGCCGATATTGATATTACGGGCTTGAGCCACGTGGGCGAGGGGGTCGGCCGGTGGCGGGGGCTGGCCGTCTTTGTGCCCCTGGCGGTTCCGGGGGAACGGGTGCGGGCGGAGATCACCGCGTTGGGCCGGACATTTGCCCGCGGGCGGCTGGTGGAGGTGCTCGAAGGGTCGAGAGCCCGGGTCGAGCCGGAGTGCGGCCTTTTTGGCGACTGTGGGGGCTGCCACCTGCTTCATATGAGCTACCCCGAGCAACTGCGGTGGAAAACCGTGCAGGTGCGGGACGCCCTGACCCGGCTCGGGGGTCTGGGAGAGGCGCCGGTGGCCAACACTCTGGGCATGGACGAGCCCCGGCACTACCGGAACAAGGCGCACTTTCACGTCAGCCGGGAATCGGGGCGCCTGGCCCTGGGCTTTTTGGCCCGCGGTTCGCACCGGGTCATCTGCTTCATTGACGCGAACGGTGGTTCCGGCTGCCTGCTGGTGCAGCCCGACCTGCTGCGGGTGGCGGCCCGCGCCGCCGCGCTGCTGGAAACCCTGCGCGTGCCCCTGTACGATTGGGAAATTCACCGGGGGTACCTGCGCCACCTGTTGCTGCGCCGGGCCGCGGCCACCGTGGAGATCATGTTGGTGCTGGTGACCGGCCGGCAACCCTGGCCGGGGGAGCGGGAGTTCACCGAGCGGCTCACTGCGGAAGAGCCCGGGGTGGTCTCGGTGATCCGCAACGTAAACACCCTGGAAAGCCGGGAACTACTCGGACCCGAAAACCTGGTCCGGGCCGGTAAGCCCGCGATTACCGAACATCTGGGCGGGCTGGTATTTCAAATCGGTCCCGCCTCGTTCTTCCAGGTGAACCCGGAGCAAGCCGAGAAAACATACGAAATCGCGCGCCTGTTTGCCGGATTGACCGGGGAGGAGACCGTGGTGGACGCGTACAGCGGCATGGGCACCATCGCTCTCCTCCTGGCCTCACGGGCCAAGGCCGTGGTCGGGTTCGAAGCCTTGCCGGCGGCGGTGGCCGACGCCCGGGAGAACGCGGTCCGCAACGGCATAGAGAACGTACGGTTCGAACAGGGGGCGGTGGAGGACCTGCTCCCCCAATGGGCGGCCCAGGACCGGCGGGTGGACGTGGCCGTTCTGGACCCGCCGCGCCGGGGGTGCGGACCCGCGGTGCTTGACGCTCTTGGCCGGTTGCGGCCCCGGCGGGTGGTGTATGTGTCTTGCGCTCCGGCCACCCTGGCCCGGGACCTGGGGCGCCTGGCCGAGCTTGGCTTCGATGTGGTGAAGGTTCAACCCGTGGACATGTTTCCCCAGACCAGCCACGTGGAGTGCGTGGTCTTGCTCAAAAGAAGACACAGCCCGTAAAGCCTGGCTGCGCTAGGCCCGCATGTTTGTGGGAGAACTGGGATATGTTCCCGTGGGCGAGGAAATCAAGTCCGAATTACGGTGTAGATTTCCTCAGGCAGATAGATTCTGCTTCATGAAGTCGTTGTCTGCAAATCCAGGCGTTGCCTGACGAACTGTGCGGCTTTACGCGCAAGAGCTACAGCTTCTTGCGCGGCTTTTCCGGTATACACCTTGGCGGGAATGCTGTCGGGAAGTCCGTTGGGATAACGTGTAGGGATATAGTAGCCGTCCAGAATGGCAATTTCATCTCTGAGTTCCGCAAAACCGGAGTCGTATTCCTCCGCCCAGGTTGTCAGCGCGGTGACTGAATGCCCGGTCACCATCTCTTCCCCTTGGGCATAAAGAAATGCCTTCACCGCTTTTTCCGCTGCCTGCTGGGCGATGAAGCATGCCAAATGGAACACCCGATTCTCAAGCAATACCTGCGCACCCCACAAATCAGCCTCCGCCTGCTCCAACCAGCGCAGGCCTTCCTCTTTAGCACTCCGCCTCATAAAGCACTTTCCCCTCCCGCAAAACGGCTTTCAAAAAGGGACTGTTTTCTTTCATCTCCGCAAATTCACCGGGAGTATATACTAGTAAATCGACGGCAATAAGCGGCTTAATTTTTCTATATATGTCGCTAACCCTGGTCGGGAAATCATACTTGCTGTTCATCACTACAACCAGATCCAGGTCGCTGTTTAAACCCACCGCGCCGCGTGCGGAAGAACCGAAGTGGACAATCCTTTCCGCTCCAAGCTCCATTAGTTCCCGCTGGATACGACCGAGTTCACTGCGGAGAAGCTTGATATTCCGCTCCTTGCGCTTCTCCAGAACTTTTCTCATATCTCCCACCTCAGGAATATTATACAACGTAGGGCAGGGAAAGTATACCAGAGCATGGCAAAGAACAAAGGTGGCCCTTTTCGGAGAGGTGTTTTAATTGCTTTTACGGCCTTAGAGCCATGTTAGACAGCCACTCCGCACGCGGTACCACTTTAGGATGAAAATCACCTAAACCGCTACTCTGTATTTTCGGAGTAGTAGTGTGCAACATTATTTTACCCGGACACAGGCGTATAATTATTCTTGCAACAAAATGTTGAACTTTGCCAAGGAGGCCTTGGTGCTCCCGGTCACTCACGCCGGCCGCATCCGGCCCCTCGCATACGCCCCCGCCTCCGGGTGCAAGCTACTTGAATAGTTTGAAATCGACCCGGAAAGGGTGCGGCCGCCTTGCTGTTCCAATCCCCCGCGGTGATCTTGTTATTGCTGCTCCTGGCCCTGGTGTTCCTGGGACTGCTGCACCGGGTGCTGGACCGGATGCGCCTGACCAAACGGCAGGCCCTCGCTGTTTTGGGCCTGATGCTGGTGGGCGGATTCTTGCCCGACATCGCCCTGGGCCGGGGGTTCGCCTTCAATATCGGGGGTGCTCTCGTTCCCCTGGGGGTGAGCGTCTACCTCCTGGCCACCGCCGACACCGGTCTGGAGAAGGCTCGCGGCCTGTTGGCCGCCTTGGCCGCCGCCCTGGTGGTCTGGGGCCTGGAAACGGTGCTCCCGGCCCAGCCGGGGGCCGGCCGCATGGACATTGATCCTCTGTACGTACCGCCGCTCGTCGCCGGGCTTACAGCCTACCTTTTGGGCCGCTCGCGCCGGGCGGCTTTCATCGGCGGCGTGCTTGGCCTCTCCCTGCTGGATACCGGCTTATGGGCCCGGAGCGCACTTCTGGGCGCCCCCACGGGTCCCGTGGTGTTGGGCGGCGGCGGGGTGTTCGGGGCGGCGGTGGTGGCCGGGGTGTTTGCCGTACTCCTGGCCGAATTGATCGGCGAGATCCGGGAGCGTCTGGGGGGAGGTCCGGCCCGTGTGTAGTATGACCCGGTTGCTCTTCAGCTTGACACTGGTGGTGTTCCTGGCGGCCCTGACCATTCCCTTCGCCAGTCAGGCTGCCGCCGCCGCGCCCGGCGGTCTGACGGACGTATTTGACGAGCTGGCGGACCGGGAAATCGCCGAGGGTTTGTACTACCGGATGGTGGACGAAGAAGGCCGTGTAATTATGGAGACCGGACGGCACATTCAAGCCGGGGACCAGTACCTGGCCCGCGACAACCGGCTGTACGAGGTGGTGCTGGTCGAGAACCGGGTGGGTCACGCCCGTTACGTCCATACCGAGTCCACAGAAGTCCGGAACCTTTTTCAAGCCGCCAACGCCGGCGGGAGTCCCGCTTCCGGCCTGGTGCCAGCCCAAGTGACTCAGCCCGAGGAAGCCGAACAGCACCGCTATGGTTCCGCTTCCGGCTTGGTGCCGGTTCAAGCCCGGCCGAACCGCCTCGTTGCCGTGTATCACACCCACAACGGCGAGTCCTACGTGCCGACGCGCGGGCGGGCGAATGTAAACGGCCGGGGGGACATCCACGCGGTGGGGATGGTTTTTCAAGAGACCCTTGAAAAAAGAGGCGTAGAGGTGATCCACGACGAGACCATCCACCTGCCCCACGACCGTGGCGCCTATCGCCGTTCCCGGAATACGGCCGCGCAACTTCTGGCCCGGGAGCCGGACGCCGTCTTTGACATCCACCGGGACGCGGCGCCCTGGCACACTTATGCGGAGAAAGTGGAAGGCCAATGGGTGGCCCAGGTGATGTTCGTAGTCGGGCGCCAAAACCCTCATTTTGCGGTGAACCGCAGTTTCGCCCTGGACTTGAAGAACTATATCGATACCGTCTACCCGGGCCTGGTCCGGGGCGTGTTTTACGCCAACGGGAACTACAACCAGGACCTGCACCCCTTGAAATTGCTGCTGGAGGTGGGAGCGCACGAAAACACCCGGCGGGCGGCCAAAGAGGGGATTGCGCTGTTCGCTGAAGGTTTTCAGCTGTACCTCTACGGACCGGAGCCGGGCCGGCCGGACCGGGCCCCAGTGCAGCAGCGGAACCAGACCCCGGTTTGGCGGAATATCTTGCTGGTGCTGCTGGTGGTGGGCGCGGCGGGGGGCGGGTTCTACTGGCTCAACTACCCGGAGGCCGCCGAACGTTTGAAGGGGCGGCTCCGGGCGCAGGTTGCCGTGTGGGGCGGGCGGATCAAAAATCAATTTGAACGCCGGCGCAGCAGATAGAATTTACGGGCAGGATTAAGGGAAGTAGCTGGTGAAGGTTATGGGTTGAAATCCTGACCAGCAGGTCTATTTATGGAGGTTGGGGATTTGAACAAGATCATTGTCTACACCAGGACCGGGTGTCCTTACTGCGCGAGCCTGATGCGCGAGTACCGCGAGCAGGGCCTGGAGTTCGAAGAGATCAACGTCAGTCTCGACCCGGAGGCCAAGAAGCTGGTCAAGGGAACCTACCGGGTGAACCGGGTGCCCGTGGTGGTGCGCGACGGGCAGGTGGTCCAGGTCGGTGACCGGACCGGCAAGGGCTGAGCGATCTAGGTCGTGCCGGCGGTGCGCCGGCCCCGAGTCGCTGCTCTGACTTAAATTGCGCCGGTAAATCTGGTACACTATGGGTTAAAATAGAGGCGAAAGGAGTGGACCCAGATGAAAGACCTGAAAGGAACCCAGACGGAGGCGAACCTCAAGGCGGCTTTCGCCGGGGAGTCCATGGCCCGCAACAAGTATACGTACTGGGCTTCGGTGGCGAAGAAGGAAGGTTTCGAGCAGGTGGCCGGCGCTTTTCTGGAGACCGCCGAACACGAAAAGGAGCACGCCAAGAGGCTGTTCAAATTTCTGCAGGGCATCCAGGATACACAGGGCAACCTGCAAGCGGCCATCGACGGTGAAAACTACGAGTGGACCAGCATGTACAAGGAATTTGCCGCGGTGGCCCGTGAAGAGGGCTTTGCCGAAATCGCCGCCGTTCTGGACAGTATCGCCCGGTCTGAACAGTACCACGAAAACCGGTACCGCGCTCTGCTGCAGAACATCCGCGACGGGAAAGCTTTTTCCCGGGAGGAACCGGTCCGCTGGAAATGCCGGAACTGCGGCTATATCCTCGAAGGCGAGGCGGCGCCGGAGACCTGCCCCGCCTGCGCGCACCCCCGCAGTCACTACGAGGTGCTCTGTGAACAATACTAGTTCCGACGTGCGTATGGAACTACGGGAGAATGAACCCCACCGCCGCCGGATGCCGGGATACGAGTTTCGAACGTGCGTATGGAACTACAGGGGGTAAACCGTGTCACTGTGAGGTGCTCTGTGAACAATACTAGTTTCCGCTGGGAGTTCAAAGAGGCCGCCGGGAATGAAAATATCATCCAAGATTCTATTTTCGGAGGAGGATTATCCGCTTGCCCGAGACCGTGACGTTGAAGAGAATCCCGGCCTGCACCGTAGCCTACAAGTCCGGCAGGGGTCCTTACAGCCTGATTCCGGAAGTGGTACGGGACTTGAACCTGTGGATCCGGGAGAACGGCCACACGGCGGCGGGCCCCCCCGTGGGGGTATTCAAGAACAACCCCTACATGCCGCCCGCGGAACTCCTGTGGGAGGTCCAGGTGCCGCTCAAGCTGGACGGACCGCTGTCCGTGCCGGAGACCGACACCACGCCGGGACTTAAAGACCTGCCGGACCGTCAGGTGATCGCCGCCCACCAGGGTGACCTGGACACGCTGGGCGAAGCTCTGCACGGGTTGATCCGGTTTATGGCCTCCAGCGGCTACCGGATGACCGCTGCTCCGGAACAGGTCTTCCTGAAGGACCCGGTGACCACGCCGCCGCATGAACTGGAGGGGGAACTCCGGCTGACGGTCGAGAAGCGCGAGAAGGAGTAGTTCTTTTTCGTTTAGGGGGATCAACCGATGAGGATTTGCTCGTCGGGATACTTCAAGCGGGGTTCCCTGTGGGGCTTGACCAGGGCAAAGACCAGGGTCAAGGGGCCCACCCGGCCAATGTACATACATACTGTAAGGACCAGTTTGCCTGCCGGAGACAAATCCGGGGTAAGGCCCATGGAAAGACCCACCAGAGACAGGGCGGAGGTGACTTCGAACAGAATTGTCAGAAAGTCGGCCCGTTCGGTGATGGAAAGGACCAGGGTGGCCAGGAAGAGCACGGCAAACTGGATGATGGCCAGCGCGACCGCTTTTTGAAACAGGATTTGGGGGATTTCCCGTCCCCATATGCGTACGGAACCCCGTCCCCGGGACAGGTTCCAGGTGGCCAGCAGCAGCAACGCGAAGGCGGTGACTTTAATGCCGCCGGCAACCGAGTTCGACCCCCCGCCGATAAACATGAGCCCGATCATAAAAAACTGGGTTGCCGGGTGGAGGGCACCGATGTCCACGGTGTTAAACCCGGCCGTTCGGGTGGTTAGTGATTGGAAGAAGGAGGCGAGGACTTTCCCCGGGGCGGAGAGGTCGACAAAGGCGCGGGTGTTTTCAATGGCCAGGATGACCAAGAAACCGAGGACCAGCAGGAAAAAAGAGGTGGTGAGCACTATCGCGCTGTGCAGGGAAAGCTTCCGGAAAGACCGCTTCTGGATGACTTCCACGATCACCACGAAACCCAGGCCGCCGATAATCACCGGAACACCCACCCCCAGGTTTATGATCACGTCCTCGGTGTAGGCCGTGAGACTCCTGAAGCCGCCGAAGAGATCAAAACCGGCGTTATTGAACGCCGCAACGGAGTGAAAAACACTCATCCAGACTCCCGGACCCCAACCGAAATCCGGAACAAGCCGGACGGCCAGAACGGCAGCCGCTACGGCCTGAAAAGCGAGGGTAATGGTGATCACCTGGATCACCAGGCGCACCACACCCCCGACCCGGAATTGATTGAGCGATTCCTGGATCAACAGGCGTTGGCGGAGGTTGATTTTGCGGCCCACCAGGATAAGAATCAAGGTGGCCACGGTGATAAAGCCCAAGCCGCCGACCTGAATCAGGCCGAGGATCACCGCCTGGCCGAAGGGCGACCAGTTGGTGCCCGTGTCGACCACCGCCAGGCCGACCACGCAGGTCGCCGAGGTGGCGGTGAAGAGGGCCGTGAGAAAACTGTTGTCGCCGCCGGGGTTCACCGCTGCCGGCAGACTGAGCAGGAAAGTGCCGATAGCGATCAGCAGGCCGAAGCCCAGCAAAAGAATCCGTTGCGGAGTGAACAATCCCGCCCTGCCGCCGCCGGGACCGGTCCCGGCGGCCCCTGTCCGAAACTTGTCCCCATTAGCCATGTTGCACCAATTCTACCCATTGCGGCTTTTTCCCTGCGCACAAATAAAACTTCGCAGCCGGCCGGCTGCGAAGTTTGCGTGCTTGGCGGGACTAGAAACCGCCGGGGTTTGGTCCCTGAAACTGCTGCATCTCCGGCCGGTAGGCGGCGTAGTGCGGAGTCTGCTGCCCAACCTGAGTCCTCATCCCCATGCCGGTTGCCGGTTCAACCTGATACCATCCCCGCTGGTGCATCAGGTCGAACAGCGTTTTGTTCATCATCAGGAGGTCGTTGTGCATCCGGAAGCAGGCGTTCCGGATGTTATCGTTGGACGCCTCGATGATGGTCCGGTGAAAAGTGCTGGACGCGTGCTTGGTGCCTTCGAGGCAGTCGGTCACGATGTCACGGTCGGTCAGTTGGTGGTGCATGCTTCATCCCTCCTCGATTTTGGTTAGGATCGGTTTTGGGTCCTAAGCCATGTGTCCGCCGCCCGGCATACCGGCGTGGTACATTCCGGGCTGCTGCATTCCGGCTTGTTGCTGCATTCCGGCCTGTTGCATGAAGCTATTGAGCATGTTTGTGTGCTGCCGGCAGAGATCGTGGTACTGGCTTAGCACCGAACGGATCTGAGGGTCCTGGACCTGGTTCATGTAGGTGGACAGCTTCTTGGCGCACAGGGTTTCGTGCCGCAAGAGTTCGGTGATGTTCAGCTTTTCGATCTGGCTCATCTGAAAGTCCACGGTTTTGTCACCTCCTTGCCGCTGGCGCTTGGAATACTGGTCTTATTATGCTAATGAAATCCTGAATTATACGGATTATGCGTTTTATAGAAACGGAGGGCCGGGCTGCACCAGTTGGTCAGGGTGGTTGATTATCTGACTGAATGAGACTTGACCCTTCCGGATTTAACGGGAGAAGAGGTCCGCCAGTTTTTCCAGGCTGTGGATTTCAATAATCCTTTTATGGCAAGAGATAATTCCCTTATGTTGCATCTTCTTAATCTCCCTAGATAGGGCAGGTCTTGATACATCCATCTGTTCCGCCCAGGATGTTTTTGTAAATCTCAACACAATGGTGCTGCTCTTTTGTTTTTTCTGCTCCATGGTTAGAAAATATGCTATTTTAGCGGAGATAGACTTCATGGATAAAATTTCGATCATGCTAGTTAGCGCTAAGGCCCTATTGGACACAGATTCTAAAAATTTAGCCATTATCCTGTTATCTTTAGCGAACAATTTCAACAGGTTGGTTTTATTTATCAGCCAGATGTGGCTGTTTTCGCAGGCTGTAACAGTAGAGGGATAGTAATTGGTGTTGGCAAAGATGGAAGCATCGGCAATCAGATCGCAGGGGAATCTTTTGCTTACTGTGATCACTTTTCCAGAGACAAAAATCTTCTGTGCGTCAATGCTTCCTTTCAGGATAACACCTAAGGTGTCTGCGGGATATAGAGGTGAGAAGATCACCTCATTTTTTTTGTAGCATTTTACACTGGAGGCAACATCTTTTAAAAGGCTTTCCAACTCATCAACCGACAAGTGGCTAAACAGGCTGCAACTATTGAGCAGCCGGATCGTACTGTCCACAGCCCCACCCCCTTGAAGAATTTCTTGCCGGAAAAGGTAAAAGTGTAATCAAGGGTACTTTTTCTCTGTGAGGATCAACTATATAATCCAATCATAATTAGAGATGATTAACATAGTCAACCCAGGCAAACATAACGTCCTGGATAGATACAGCGGTTCGCGGATTGTAAAAATAAGGAGGTATTGTCTTGAGGTTGGTAATAGTGGCCGGCACTCCGGCAGCGGGAAAAACATCGGTGATGCTGCATACCTTACGGCATATCCTGACAGACGGGAGCCGGGTAGCGGTTTGCAAGATTGACTGCCTGGAAACGTCTGACCACAAGGCTTACCGCCGCCTGGGCGTTCCGGTGACGGTAGGGTTAAGTGATTATATTTGCCCCGATCATTTCTACGTGTCTAATCTGGAGGAGATTTATGCCTGGGGCAAGGAGCAGCTGGCCGAAATATTGATTCTGGAAACAGCGGGTCTGTGCCACCGCTGTGCTCCGGGCATCAGGGATTGTCTTTCGATCTGTGTGGTGGATAATTTAAGCGGAATTGACACCCCCAAAAAAGTGGGGCCTATTTTAACAACTGCCGATGTGGTTGTAGTGACCAAAGGTGATATTGTTTCCCAGGCCGAACGAGAGGTGTTCCGCAGAAGAATTGAAATGGTTAACCCTGCCGCCGATGTGATCGAGATCAACGGCTTGACAGGACAGGGAACCCTGCGTTTAAAAAAATATGTGCTGGCCAGCCCGCCGGTAGAAGGAGTCGAAGGAAGGCAGCTGCGTTATCCCATGCCTTCTGCGGTTTGTTCCTATTGTAACGGCGAGACGGTGATCGGCAGCCGTTACCAAATGGGGAATGTGAAGAAAATTGATTTTAGGAGGGCCAGTAATGATTAAAAAAATAGCAGTCATGGGAGGGCTTAACAAAAGCGGTGAAATTGAGCCCATCCTAATGGTAGAGATTCATCCCGGCGAGATTGTGGCAGTGGTTGGGCCTACTGGTTCCGGGAAAAGCCAGCTGATTTCGGACATCGAGTACTGGGCGGATGGAGATACGCCCTCGCGCCGGCAAATCCTGATTAACGACCTGTTGCCGACAGTATTTGCCGCACAAACAACCTTGCGCAGGCTGGTGGCCGAGATTTCCCAGAACATGAATTTCGTCATTGATATGTCTGTGAGGGATTTCCTGCTTTTGCATGCCCAAAGCCGGCACATCGGAAACGCTGAAAAAATTGCGCAAGAGGTGGTTGACTGTGCTAATCAGTTAACGGGGGAGCCCTTAAAGATGGACGACAGCCTGACGTCACTGAGTGGGGGTCAGTCTCGGGCATTGATGGTGGCCGATGTCGCGCTTTTGAGCAATGCCCCCATTGTGTTGGTCGATGAAATAGAGAATGCGGGCATCAACCGCCTGGAGGCCTTAAGGCTGCTGGCCGGGCAGGGGAAGGTAGTGTTAGTGGTCACCCATGATCCGATGTTGGCGCTCTTGGCTGACAAAAGGGTGGTGATGAAAAATGGCGGGATGACCAGGCTATTGACTGCCAGCTCCAATGAAAAGGTGCTGCTCAACCGGTTGCTGCAAATAGATACTATGTTATGTGAACTGCGGGAAAGAATTCGCCAAGGCGGAGAGCTCAATCAAGAAATGATCAAGGAGGCGACATATCTATATGGCCAGCGTGTTTTTGCATAATCCCTTAAATATAAATCTTTCTTTAGCCGAAATGGTGAAAGCTGCTGCCCGAGAGATTGGGGCAAAACACGATACTTCAATCGAGGTTAAATCCGCAACCTGTTACCAGCGGGAAAATGGCCTGTTGCCCTTAACAGCCAGTCAGATGGAGGACATGATTATTACTTACGGCAATGACCTTGCCGTCTTCGGCAGAGAAGGGGCGCGGGAGATATTTTCTCCATATCCGGGGCGGTTTCCATTGCGTGAAGAATTGCTCTCCAAGGGCTTTGCTGATCCGGAAGGTTATTTTCATCCCATTTTTCTGATCCCCCTGGTTATGATCTATAACCGGCAGCTGCTCACAGGGGCACAGGTGCCGCAAAAATGGGAGGATCTGCTGGATGCAAGATGGCACGGCAGGATACTGTTCCCTGAACGGCATCTTCCTGCCAGCAGGGCGATTTTGGCCTTGATGCAACATCTCTTTTCAGGCCGCTTCCAGGCTTTCTTGGCAAATATTGTTTTCAAGGGCTCACCGGTAGATGTGAAAAATGCTGTGGACGAAGGCCAATATCCTTTGGGCATCAACAAGGTTTCTTTTGCCAGGTATGCCCGGCATAAAAACGTAGCCATGATCTGGCCCGCTGAAGGGGCATTTTGCCTTCCAAATATTATGGCCTGGAGACAGGGGGCGGATGAGACGTTGTTGGAATTGGGGCAATACCTGCGATCAGTTCCGGTGCAGGATTTTTTTCTCAGACAAGGCTATCTCCCTGTGATCGCAGGGCTGCCATTGCTGCCGGAAGCCGTTTTGAACGATTGCCGTTTATTATGGAAGGGGTGGGACTGGTTTTTCGATCTTGCCAAAGCTGGCATAGACAGAACTCAAATCTGAAGGGAGATGGATTCTATGGTTCGTAACCGGTTACTAAAGGTATTGGTACTTTTCTTGGCGGTATTGCTGGCAGCCGCAGCAAGCGAAACTGCTATGGCTGCCGGCAGGGATGTCACCGTTAGAATAGACGGGAGACCGGTGATATCTGATGTGGCCCCGCAAATAGTCAGGGGGAGGGTCATGGTGCCGCTAAAAGCGATTGCCGGTATTTCCGGGGCTAATGTGGACTGGAATGCAGCCCGGCGAACCGTAACAGTCGATAAAGGCGGCAACAGGATTGTCCTATCCGTCGGCGCGGACAAGGCCATCCATAATGGCCGGCAAGTAGCCCTTGATTCCCCGGTGGTCACAGCAGGAGGGCGCACTTTGGTCCCCTTGCGGTTTATCAGCGAGTCCCTGGGATACGGGGTAACTTGGGACGGCAGTGCCAGGAGGGTTTCCCTGATCAGCAAGCTGGACCGGTTAAATGTACTCGGGCCGATAGCTCCGTTAACTTTCCCCTTCTTTCGCCTGCAGGATACCGATGCCCTGAGCAGTATCACCAGCCAGACCCAAGTGCATATCGCCCGCACGGTGGATATGCTGCGGGCCCAGGCCCTAACCGGGGAGATGCACTTTGCGGCCATGCCTACATATGTGGCGGCTAATCTCTATAACAGCGGGATCAAACTCAAGCTGGTCAATGTTTCTGTTTGGGGCAACCTCTATATCGTCGGAGAGAGAGGGGCACCGGTCAAATCCTTGGAAGATCTTAAAGGGCAGAGGCTCATCATTCCTTCCAGAGGAGATACCCCCGATCTTATTTTTCGCTTCTTGGCCGCTGGGAAGGGTCTGGATATTGCCAGGGACCTACAAATCGAGTATGTCCCTTCTGCAATGGAAGCGGCAGGCCTATTGGCAACGGGCAGGGCCAGGTTTGCCGTGTTGTCGGAGCCTGCTGCGACTTCGGCCCTGCTCAAGGCCCGCCAGGAGGGAAGGACCCTGGAAAGACTGATTCCTTTGCGGAAAGTTTGGGGAGAGGTGACAGGGACTGCCGACCGGATGCCCCAGGCCGGCATCGTAGCGTTGCCTGCAATTGCAGGCCGGGATGACCTGATCCGGGCTTTCAGCGCGGCCTATAGCCAGGCGGCTGCCTGGGCTGTATTAAACCCGGACGAGATGGGAGCCCTGGCCGAAAAGGGGATTGAGGGCTTAAGAGCCCCGGCGGCTGCAAGCGCCCTCAGGTTTTCTGAGTTAAGAGCGGTCCCGGCCATAGATGTCAGGCGGGAGCTGGAGTTTTACTTCAGCAAGCTGCAGGAATTGGCACCCGATATTATCGGAGGGAAATTGCCGGATGCAGGCTTCTATTGGCAACCTAAATAAACCTCTCTACTTGGCGGGAATAATAATTATCTTGCTGGTGTGGGAGATTTTAGCCGTAAGGGTTGCCGCCGGGGCCTTGCCCCACCTCAATGCGATCGTTAGCAGCCTGGCCTACCTGGCGGAAACAGGAAAATTATGGCAACATCTTGGTGTCTCTTTGCACAGGTCTTTGACTGGATTTGCCATCGGCGCGGCGCTGGGTTTTTTTGCCGGCGCCGCCGCCGGTTTCAGCAAGCCCCTTTATTACCTGCTTAAACCCTTGATCGGAGCATTGCTTAGCTTTCCATCCGTGGTAGTAGTGATGCTGGCAATGGTGTGGTTCGGGGTAGGGTCTGAGGTGGCCATCTTCATCACCGCTCTCTTTACCTTTCCCATCATGTATATCAGTGTTGTAGAAGGGGTGGGGTTAATAGATGAGCAACTCTTAGAGATGGCTGCAGTCTACCGGATTTCAAAGTGTCATCTGTGGTGGAGCGTTTACCTGCCGGCTCTGGCCACCGCGATTTTAGCCGGCTTTGCTTTTGCCGCCGGCACTGCCTTTCGCAAGACAATTATGGCTGAACTCCTAGGGAGCAACGACGGGGTAGGCTATGCCATGGCCCTGACGCGATTTAGCCTGGACACAGCGGAGCTTTTTGCCTGGGTGACGGTCTGCCTGCTGGTGGTCGCCAGTGTAGAATTGGCATTAGTAAAGCCTGTTGCCAGATATTTGCGGCTATGGAGACTGCCGGGCAAAACAAAAGCGGCGGGTTTGGGCGAATGATTAAGCTATTGAAAGCAAAGACGATGGTATCTTATTTTTGGATGGCCCTTGGCGTTTTAGCCTTAGCGGTGGCATGGCAAGTGATGTCCCTGGTCTACAGCCCGGTTTTTGTGCCCTCGCCAGGCGAGACCCTGACGGTAACGATTGGCTTGTTTACCTCGCCTAATGCAATAGCTGATTTATATCATACTTTTTACCGGGTGCTGATCGCCCTGGGATTGTTGGCAATTACCGGCATAGCTGTGGGAATGCTGGCCGGGTTCAACCCATGGCTGGAACAGCTCATAAAACCAGTAAAAGATATCCTGATTGCCATCCCTCCGGTGGCTTTGACCTTGCTGGTGATATTTTTGTTCGGCGGCGGCAGCGTGCAAACGGTGGCGATAGCGGTAGCCCTAGGGTTTCCCTTGCTTTATGGCGGAACAGTGACTGCTGTGAGATCGGTGGATAGGGATCTGTTGGAGATGCTGGGGGCTTTTAAAGTATCAAAGGCAGTGCAGTTGCGGGAGGGATACCTGCCTGCGGTAATATTCGCGGTTTTGCCAAATATCCTGCTGGCTGCAGGCCTGACTGTGCGGCTAATGATCATGGCCGAGATCATTGTGGGCCTGAATACAGGGATTGGACAGGCCTTGAGTATAGCCAGGGTACATATGGCGACAGGGGCGATCTTTGCCTGGATGCTGGTGATGGCTACCGCTGTTTTAATTATTGAAGGAGGCCTGCTCCATCTGGCAAGAAAACACCTGTTAACGTGGCAGGCTGGGAGGTAACCCGCAATGCTGGAATTTGAAAAAGTCACCAAGTCCTTTGGCAATCGCACCATTTTGGAGGCTATTTCCTTCCACTTGGAGGACAACCGGATTTTAGCCATCCTGGGCCCTTCGGGGATTGGCAAGACTACAATCCTGCGCATCGCCGCCGGCACCATTAAACCTGATGCCGGGGAAGTACGGTCTGACCGGCAAAAAATCGGCTTTATTTTCCAAGAACCCAGGTTGCTCCCGTGGCGGACAGCCCTGGCTAATATAACCCTTGTGCTCAAAAACAATAAAGGGCTGACAGGCAAAGAACAGGCAGAAAGAGCTGCGGCAATGCTCAAGAGGCTGGGATTGCAGGGTTTTGAGCATTATTACCCAGCCCAGCTAAGCGGCGGGATGCGGCAAAGGGTGGCGATAGCCAGGGCCTTTATCCTCGAACCAGACCTGCTTCTGTTGGACGAGCCGTTCACAGGATTGGACCTGGGACTTAAAGGCTCTTTGCAGCAGATGCTGTTGGAATTGCTGGCATGGCACCCAGCCGCCATGATCTATGTTACCCATGAGCCGCAGGATGCGGTGCTGCTTGCCGATACAGCGATCATTCTGGCCGGAGAGCCGGGCAGAATCATGGCTAGGATAGACCTTGACCGTCCCAGGGGGAAAAGGGACCAACTCTATATCCAGGAGCAAGCCGCGAAACTGACGGCAATACTAACGGCCAAGGGTTGAAAAAGCTGAAGGCGGTAAATCAAAACCCAATGGTTATGATCATTTTGCGGGCGATGCTTGGCTTGACACCCCCCACCTTGCCTATGGGTCTTCGTCACCGGGGAGGTGAATTCCTCTCCGGTTTGAAGCGGGAAAGAAAGAGCTGCCAGTAACTGGAACCGGCAGCGGCTGGGGTGCGCTATTTCTTTTTGTTGAAGGGTACCCGGTAGCCGGTCAGGTCTTGAGCAACGCAATCCGGAGCGATATCAGCGCCGACCGGCTGGTTCGTGCCTACCGGAGCTTTCTTCCCGTCTTGTTTCTTGCGTTTTTCCTTCCTCTTGGCGGTCAAGGTCTTCTTCCTCCTCTAACGGTTTTCAAGGGTGGGGTCGTTGATGAGGCCTTCAATCAGGCCGTCGGCCGCTTCCGCCGCGCCGTCAGGTTCATGCACGGGCGTGCTCGGGACGGCGCCACCGGTCTTGGTGCGGGCCACCACGTGTTCGTCATCCCGGTCTTCCCTGCTCGGCCACACAAGTCTTCACTCCTTGACCGGACGTGTCCGGCACAGATGTTCACGATTAGTATCTGTTCAGAAGCCGCGGTCTATACGGTGAAAGGCGTTGATCAGGGCCGCATGACCGCCGGCAGTTTCCGGTTCAAAGAGAGGGAGAGATGTTCTTTTCGGTGAAGACATATATAAGCGGCGGATGTCTTGGACCAGGAATCAGGGTAGAATAGAAGGCGGGGGGTTGCTGTTTGGAAGGCAAACCGGAACTCGTGTACCAGGTGACTTTCGGCTGCCAGATGAATGAGTTTGACTCCGAACTGATGGCCGGCCTGCTCGAGGGGATGGGGTATGAGCCCGCGGAGTCCCTCGGGGAGGCCGACCTGGTGCTGATCAATACCTGCTGTGTGCGCGGGAGCGCGGAAAACCGGGTCTGGGGGCTTCTGGGCAGCCTGAACCGGTACAAGCGGGCCAAGCCCGCACTGATCGTGGCCGTTTCGGGGTGCTTGCCGCAGCAGGAGGGAATGGGCGAGGAGATCGTCCGGCGTTTTCCGGTGGTGGACCTGGTGCTGGGCACCCAAAACCGCCACGAACTGCCGGGCTTGATCGAGGAAGTCCGGGCGGGGCGGCGTCCGGTTCGGGGCGTGCGGCCGCCGGACGGCGCCGTGCCGGAGGGGCTGCCGGTCCGCCGCAAGAGCGGCCTGCGGGCCTGGGTGCCGGTCATCCACGGGTGCAACAACTTTTGCACCTACTGCATCGTGCCCTATGTCCGGGGCCGGGAGTGCAGCCGCCGGCCCGAGGCCGTAGTGGACGAGGTCCGCGCCCTGGCCGCGGCGGGCTACCGCGAGGTGACCCTGCTCGGACAGAACGTGAACTCTTACGGCCGGGACCTGGACGAAGGGGTGGACTTCGCGGCCCTCCTGGCGCGCCTGGACGCGGTGGAGGGCCTTTGGCGCATCCGGTTCACCACTTCCCACCCGCGGGACTTCACGGACGGGTTGATCGAAGTCATCGCCGGGGCGGAGAAGGTGTGCGAGCACATCCACCTGCCGGCCCAGGCCGGGTCGAACCGGATCTTGCGGCGGATGAACCGGGGCTATACCCGGGAAGACTACCTGGACCTGGCGTCCAGGATCCGGGCGGCTATTCCGGACGTTTCGCTGACCACCGACCTGATGGTGGGATTCCCGGGGGAAACGGACGAGGATTTCGCGGATACGCTGGACTTGGTGCGGCGGGTGGGGTATGACCAGGCCTTCACCTTCGTGTACAACCCGCGGCTGGGCACCCCGGCCGCCGGGTGGCCGGACCAGGTGCCGGAAGACGTCAAGTCGGGGCGTATCCAGGAATTGATCCGGGTGCAAAAAAACATCGGTCTGGCCCGGAACCGGGCCGAGGAGGGAAAAGTCCTGGAGGTGCTGGTCGAGGGGCCGAGCGCCACGAGACCGGACCTCTTATCCGGGCGTACCCGCACCAACAAGACGGTGGCGTTCCCCGGGGAGCCCGGTTTAGCCGGGCGTTTGGTCCGGGTGCGGGTCGAGGACGGGCACCTCACCTACCTGGCGGGCCGGGTGGCGGTGGCGGACTGAGCGCAAGAACGGACCGTGGGTCACACACAAAATATTATATACCGGTCAACCAGTCGGTTCACAGTGCGGGTGGGTTATGGTAAAATTACTAAGATAGAACGAGATGATCACCGTACAAGGTGCATGAGGTGGGGACAGCCCGCCGGTGGCTTTTCCTACAAGTTTTGAAAGGAACCGGTTGTGTGACAGGACCGGGGGATTCCCCGGCGGATCTGCCGGGTGTTGGGTGGGGCCGGGGGCATCCGGCGGGCGGGTTTGCCCGGGGGAGTATGCCGGGGGAGTATGCCGAGGGGGTAGGGAGCGTTTGTACAGGATCTTGAGAAAAGAGGTCTTTTCTGCGTCCGTGAAGCTCCTCGAAATCGAGGCGCCGCGGGTGGCGAGAAAGGCCCGGGCCGGACAGTTTGTGATGCTGCGCGTGTACGAGAAGGGGGAGAGGATTCCACTTACCGTAGCGGACTGCGACCCGGAGCGGGGGTCTGTTACGGTCGTTTTTATGGAGGTCGGCAAGACCACCCGGATGCTGGGAAGCCTGGAGGAAGGTGCGGGCATCCTGGATTTCGTCGGGCCGCTGGGGAACCCGACCGAGATTGAAAAGTTCGGCCGCGTGGCCTGCGTCGGCGGCGGCGTGGGCGTGGCCTGCATCTACCCGATCTGCCGGGCGCTGAAGCAGGCCGGGAACGAGGTGGTCGCGGTGGTGGGGGCGCGGACCAGGGAACTTCTGTTTTGGGAAGACCGGCTGCGGGAGGCGGCGGACGAACTCCTGATCACCACCGACGACGGTTCCTACGTGCGCAAGGGCTTTGTCACCGACGTACTCCGGGAGGTGGCCGGGCGTGAATACCCGCCCGACCGGGTGGTGGCCGTGGGGCCGCTCCCCATGATGCGGGCGGTGTGCGGCGTGACCAGGGAGTTCGGCCTGAAGACCATCGTCAGCTTAAACCCGATTATGGTCGACGGCATCGGGATGTGCGGCGCCTGCCGCGTTACGGTGGGCGGGGAGACCCGGTTTGTGTGCGTCGAGGGGCCGGAGTTCGACGGGCACCAAGTCGATTTTGCAGAACTGGCCCAGCGGTTGCAGCGCTACCGCGCTCAGGAGCAGGAGGCGCTGGCCAGGTACGAGGCGGAGTGTGGCGGACGATGCTAGGCGGGGGAGACGACGGGCGGGCCGGTAAGAAGAAGAAGATCATCCCGCGGCGGGTGCCGATGGCCTGCCGTGATCCGCAGGAGAGAATACGGGATTTTGCGGAGGTCGCGCTGGGGTACACCCCCGAAGAGGCGATGGCCGAGGCCCGGCGCTGCATCCAGTGCAAAGAGGCGGGGTGCCGGCAGGGCTGCCCGGTCGATGTGGACATCCCGGCCTTCATCGGGCTGATCCGGGACGGCCGGTTCGAAGAGGCGGCCGCCAGAGTCCAGGAGCAAAACCTGTTGCCGGCCGTCTGCGGCCGGGTCTGTCCCCAGGAGAACCAGTGCGAGAAGTTCTGCACCATGGGCAAGAAACATGACCCGGTGGCCATCGGCCGCCTGGAGAGGTTCGTGGGGGATTTCGAATTGGCGCGGGACAGGGAAGCGCCCCTGGTGGCGCCCCCAACAGGGAAACGGGTGGCGGTGGTCGGTTCGGGCCCGGGCGGGCTGACTTGCGCGGCCGACCTGGCCCGGCGGGGCCACACGGCGACCATTTTTGAATCCCTGCATAAACCCGGGGGCGTGTTGACCTACGGGATTCCGGAGTTCCGCCTGCCGAAGCGGGTGGTGCAGGCCGAAATCGACGTCTTGCGGCGCATGGGCGTGCGGATCGAGTGCAACGTGGTGGTGGGCCGGACAGTCACCATCGACGAGCTTTTCGACGAGGGGTTCGAGGCCGTGTACATCGGCACGGGTGCCGGTTCCCCGCTGTTCCCGGACCTGCCGGGCGAAAACATGCCCGGCATCAAGTCGGCGAGCGGCTTCTTGACCAGGGTGAACCTGATGCACGCCTACCAGTTCCCCGAATACGACACCCCGGTATTGATCGGGCGGCGGGTGGTGGTGCTGGGCGGCGGCAATGTGGCCATGGACGCGGCGCGCACGGCGCTGCGCCTGGGTGCCGAAGACGTGCGGATTGTTTACCGGCGCACCGAGGCCCAAATGCCGGCCCGTCTGGAAGAGCGGCACCACGCGGCGGAGGAAGGGGTGCGGTTCCAGTTCCTGAGCGTGCCGGTACGGTACGAGGCCGGTGAGACCGGATGGCTGAGCCGGCTGGAGTGTTTGTGCTGCGAGCTGGGCGAACCGGACGCCTCCGGGCGCCGCCGGCCGGAAACGGTGGCGGGGTCCGAGTTTATGCTGGACGTGGACACGGTGGTCATCGCCATCGGGCAGCGGCCCAACCCGTTGATCCAGGCGACCACCGCGGGGCTGGACACCAGCCGGAAGGGGACGATCGTTGCCGACCCGGCGACCGGGGCGACCACCCGCCGCGGGGTGTTCGCCGGCGGGGACGTGGTGACGGGGGCGGCCACGGTCATCCTGGCCATGGGCGCCGGGCGGACCGCGGCGCGGACCATCGACGCCTACCTCCGGGGCGAGACCGACCCCTGGTCGGGATAGGGGTCGGGGGGGTTGCATTTTTTTCCCGGCTTCCGTTATAATAGGTCAATAATCAGCAAGGAAATCACCGAGGCCTCCTGCGTAGTGCAAGGTCTCGTCGTTTTGTCTTGCAAGCCGCAGAGGTTTTGAGGAGGTGACAGTAGTGTCGGTAATCCTAAAAGCGATGGAACTCGGCCACGAGATTTCCCAGTCCACGGAACTGCACAAGATGCGGGAAACGGAAGCGAGTGTGCACGCCGATCAGGCGGCCGCCGGCATGATCCAGGAGTTCCAGGTGAAGCAGCGCGTGATGGCTGAGGCGCGCTCGACGGGCCGGAAGCTCACGGGCGAAGAACAGGACGAGCTGGTGAACCTACATCAGCGGATGACCGAAAACCCGAAGATCAAGGAATTTATGGAGGCACAGCGCCAATTTCACCAGATGATCAATGACGTCAACCGGATTTTGCAGCAGGCCATCACCGGAAACACCTGCACCCCGAGCGGGTGAGCGACATGCGGGCCCACCGGGTGTGGGCCGACATCCTAGTAGAGTGTTGCAAAACCAGAAATCGTTTTGATTCAAGAGGCGGTCGGGAGAGATATTCCCGACCCCTTTACTTTTGCGACAAGGGACGGTTCTCTGCCGGTCAAAAAGGGGGACTGTCCTCCTTTTTCCTGCGACAAGGGACGGTTCTCTGCCGTGCTGTCGCACCCACGTCCCCTTCCGCACCTAGGGCCAATTTGAAAGTCAAAAGGGAAAAAGGGGGACTGTCCCCTTTTTTAGCTTAGGACTGCTGATCCGGCTTGCTCGGGTCGGATGAGGGGCAGGATTACGCGGAAAGAGGAACCGGCCTCCGAGGACTCCACTTTCAGGGTGCCGCCGTGGTTCTTTACCATCTCGTTGCAGATAGAAAGCCCCAAGCCGGTGCCGTCGTCCTTGGTGGTGAAGAAGGGCGTGAAGATATCGTCCAGGAGCTGCGGCGGGATACCGCTTCCGGTATCGCTCACCGTCAGATGGACCTCCCCGGCTGACGCCCCGGCCGTCAGCCGGACGGTTCCCCCGGCCGGGGTGGCCTCGAGAGCGTTGGTCACCAGGTTCAGCAGCACCTGGCGGATTAACTGGGGGTCGACCTCGGCGATCAGCACGTCCGGCGGCAGTTCTTTTTCCAGCCGGATCCGGCGACGAAGGCTGTCGCTGTAAAGAAGTTCCCACACCGTTATGACTGTCTCCCGAAGGTCCACCACCCGGCGGGCCGGCCGCGACGGCCGGGACATGAGCAGGAACCGGTCCAGGATTTCTTGCATGTGGCCGGCCTCACGCCGAATAATGTCCAAGTGTTGCTTGATTCTGCCCACATCTTCCTGCTCGCCGGCCAGCTGGGCGAAGCCTTTGATCGACGCGAGCGGGTTGCGCAGTTCGTGGGCTACTCCAGCCGCCACCTGACCAAGAGACGACAGGCTGCGGGCCCGCTGGAGTTCGAGTTCGGCCTTTCTCCGTTCGGTGAGGTCGTGAACGGTGATTACGGTCCAGGGCCGTCCGTCCGGTGATTTGGGCCACGTGGTCCGGTTCACCAGCAGGTACCGGCCGTCGAATGCCGCTTCCGGTGTACGGGTCCCCTCAGGGCGGCCACCGGCGGCCGTAACGGATTCCTGCACGCGTTGGAGAATATCGTTTCCATCGCTGCCGTCAATGTCCGGGCCAAGCCTCAGGTATTTCCGTGCTGCCTCGTTGTGGACCCGCACCCGGTTGTCACCGTCCAGAAAAACCACGCCCACTTCCCAGTCCTCAAGGACGCGGCGGAGCATCAGATCCAGTTCGCGGAGCTTCTCCCGGTCCGAAAGGTCCTGGACCAGAATCACCTGTACATGGCGGTCATAGAGCGCCACCGGGTGGCGGCTGACCTTAACCGGCACCGCTGCGCCGTCGGGGCCGACGATTTCGCCGGTCTGCACCGGGGACTCGGGGTCGGCGGCCAACTCTCGGATCGCCTCCAGCCGGTTGTCCGCCGGCCCGCCGCCCGTACCGGTTTCTCCAGGGGTCGCACCGGCGCCGACCAGCCGCCGGAGATAACGGTTCGCGGAAATAACCCGTCCCTCGTGATCCTGGGTGAGTATTCCGGCCGGCAGGGCGTCGAGGACGGTCTGAAGCAGGTGGGAGTGTTCGGAAAGCGACCATGTGGTGCGCCGGTTCAACTCGGTGGCTTCGCCCACCAGCCAGGCCACGAAGAGCATCACCGCAGCGGTCAGAATGTTGTCGGCCAGGTACCAAGAGGTGGTTTGAACCTGATAGAGGAGGTCGAGCAGCAGAATCAAGAAAACGCCGGCGAAGGCCGTGACCAGACCCCGCCGGCCCAGGAGCAGGGCGGAAATCACCACCGGGAAGAAAAGCAGGGCGTTCAGGTGGCTGAAATACTGCCGGGCCAAAAGCAGGACGATGAACACCAGAGCCAGGGAGAAGACCGCGTAGGCCAGGTCGGCCGGCACCGACCGGGGCGCGACTCGCAGGAGTTTTGCTTCCAGGCCGTAGGCGGCGGCGCCGAACAGCAGGACCAGAAGGGCCAAGCCGGCCCAACTCAGAGGGCTGGTCCACGGCAAATCCCAGAGCAGGGAGCACAACATCGCCAGGGCCAGGGCCTTGACCAGGGTGGACGTTAGGACGGCGGTGGAGAAAAGCTCACGGAGTGATGCCGGAGGCTCGTTATGTTCACCGGCCCGGGGCGACGCCATCAGCCGGCGGCTCCTTTGAAAGGTTTGAGCCCGCCGTGCCGGTACGCCCAGACCGCCGCAATTGCCAGCACGATAATCTGAGGCCAGCCGGCGAGTGCCCAGAGGATCGGGCGGGCCGCCAGTTCATCCACGGTCATCCAGGCCAGGTGCTGGATCAGTAGTGTGGAAGAGACCTCGGCCGCAATCAGCAACGTCAGCGCCGCCGCCCAGGCGAAGATCACCCGCTGCAGCGCCAACCCGCTCCAAAGGCTGATTACCACCGACATCACGATCATATTAAACAGGGCGTGGGCCGGGAAAGGGGCGCCCATGGCCCGCACAGTAAAACTTAGAAACAGCAGGAGCACGCCCAAAAAGGCCGTCCGGCCCGGATGAAACCCGGCGCCGAGCAGGCCAAAAACCAGGCCTACAAATACCACGGATTCCGGAAGCCCCTGCAGGATAGCCACGGTGGGGTGAATCGGCACGAAACCGCCTCCTCGAGTTATTGTGGCCCGGGAGTGCCGGGGAGGCGGTAGGCCTCCCCGGGCTCCAAAGGCGATGTCTCTTACTCCAACGGCGGGCGCGGCTGGTAATGCAGCCAGCCGCAGGCGGAAGCGGAACCCACCAGGCTGAACAGCGAGAGCAAGGTCGTGAGCGCCAACAGCAGCGGCAGTTTAAGACGGCCCATCATTAATCACCTCCTAATCTTAACCGGCTGGGGATACCGGAGTCCGCCCTAGCAGGCGGCCAAAGAAGCCCATAACTCTGTCCGCCAGGGCCATCAGGCGGTGGAGCGGGCCGGTCAGGATCAGGCCCGACCAGACGAGGCCGAATCCGCCGGCCAGGAAGAGCCCGGGGGCCGCGGTCAACTGAACGAGGATCAGCAAAAGGGCCGTGACGAGAAACACGGACTGCAGGGCGCGTTTCCTCAGCCGGCCGCGGCGATCGGGGTCCGCGATCGGCTTCACCGGGTTGTCCACCGGCGCCAGTCTGAAGACCATAAGGGCGCTGGCTGCGCCGCAAAGGATGACGGCCAGGGGTTCGGTCCCGTTCAGGTGCGGCGGGAGCACAACAGCCGCTTGACCGAGACCGGCGAAGGCCGCGCCCGAGGTGAGGGCGCAACGCCAGGGCGTGGAGCAGTGGGCGCCCCCGGCGAAACTGCGTACCGCGGCGCAAGCCGCGGCGGCGGTCAAGGACTCCGCCAAGCTGCCCAGCAGGTACCCCAAGACCGCGATAGCCGCCGTGCCCAGCACGGTGGAAAAGACGGTTTCGGCGCCGAACCGCAGGCGGTCGGCCTGGCGGGCGTCAAGGGAAAGCTCGCGGGCGAGGTATCCGGCCAGTCTCTCGGCGCTCTGCAATGAATCCCAACCCCTCGGGTAGTGTCGAATAATGGGGAACAAGGAACAATTTAACTAGCCAGTTTTGTCCATTCGTCTTGGTCAATTAAAAGTCCTGCTTGGGTTGACAAAAAACTAGGCGCCAACCGTCATGTTATAATGACCCCAGTAGTTTGGCCCGGTGGAGGTATGGCTGGTGGCCCTCACTCCCATGATGCGGCAGTACCGGGAGGTCAAAGACCGGTATCCGGATGCGATCCTGTTTTTCCAAATGGGTGATTTCTTCGAGATGTTTTTCGAGGACGCCGAGAAGGCCGCGCCCGTGTTGGAAGTCGCCCTCACCGGGAGGGACGCCGGGGAACTGGGGCGGGTGCCCATGTGCGGCATACCCGTGCAGGCGGTGGACAACTACCTGGGGAAACTGGTGGCCAGGGGGTACCGGGTGGCGATCTGCGAACAGGTCGAGGAGGCCCAGGCGGCCCGGGGTGTGGTGCGCCGGGAGGTGACCCGCGTGGTCACCCCGGGTACGGTGATTGAAAAACAACTGCTGGACGAACGGGGCAACAACTATCTGGCGGCCCTGGGGTATGCGGGCCACGGCTGGGGACTGGCGGCCGCCGATGTGAGCACCGGCGACTTTATTGTGGCCACGTACACCGGGGACGCAGCTTGGCCGCGGCTGGTGGAGGAAGTGGCCCGGTTGGCGCCGCGGGAGGTGCTGTTGGCGGGCCTTCCTCCTGATACGGCCGAGGTCCCCAAACGATTCGGAGACCACCGGCCCGCCGTGATTACGGCCGCGCCGGATTCCTACCGCGATGAGGCCGCCGGGGCATTGAAATCCCACTTCGGGCCGGAGGCCGTTGCGTCCGCCTCTTGGGCGCGGCACCCGGCCGCCAGGCAAGCGGCCGGTGTACTGCTGCTATACCTGAATGAGACCCAGAAACGCGAACTCACCCACCTCCGTCACGTGCGCGCGCCCCTGCCGGAACGGCACATGCTCCTGGACGGCGCCACCAGGCGCAATCTGGAACTCACCATGGGCCGGGACGGCGGCCGCCGGCACACGCTGCTGGGAGTGCTGGACCATACGGTCACGGCCATGGGCGGCAGGCGGTTGCGCGAATGGCTGGAGCAGCCGCTGCTGGCGGTGGAGGAAATCCGGGAACGGCTGGACGCGGTCGGGAGACTCACCGCCGACCGGATTAAGCGCGAAACACTGCGGGAACAGTTGAAAGGCGTGTACGACACCGAGCGCCTGGCCGGGCGGGTGGCCTACGGCACGGCCCACGCCCGGGATCTGCTCTCGCTTTTGTCCTCGCTGGAGGCGATATTCCGGGTGCGGGAACTGCTGCCAAACGAACCGGGACTCCTGGGGCGCCTGGCGACCGATATCGATCCGCCCGGTGAGATCGTGGACCTCTTGAAAGGGGCGCTGGCCGACGACCCGCCCTTGTCCCTGCGGGAGGGCGGGCTTATCCGTCCGGGCTACGACCCGGAGGTGGACCGCCTGCGGGCGGCGAGCACCCAGGCGCGCGCGTGGTTGGCCGGACTGGAGGCCGAGGAGCGGGAGAGGACCGGAATCCGGTCCCTGAAGGTGGGCTACAACCGGGTATTCGGTTACTACATCGAGGTGACCAGGGCGAACCAGCACCTGGTTCCGGAAGACTACCGGCGGCGGCAGACCCTGGTGAATGCGGAGCGCTACATCACCCCCGAATTGAAGGAATACGAAAGCCTGGTCCTGGGGGCCCGGGAACGGCTGGTGGAGTTGGAGTACCACCTGTTCGGGGAACTCCGGAACCGGGTGCACTCCGAACTGGCCCGGATTCAGCGGTCGGCGCGGGCGGTGGCCGGTGTCGACGCCCTTGCCTCCCTGGCCGAGGCGGCCGTGAGGGAGAACTACACCGCGCCGGTGGTGGACGGTACGGACCGGATCCGGATCAAGAGCGGGCGGCACCCGGTGGTGGAGCGGGTGCTGGGACCCGGCCGGTTCGTGCCGAACGACGCCCTGCTGGATGGAGACTGCCGGATCATGATCCTGACCGGACCGAACATGGCCGGAAAGAGCACCTACATGCGCCAGGTCGCCCTGATCGTCTTGATGGCCCAGGTGGGCAGCTTTGTGCCGGCGGAGGCGGCCGAGATCGGGGTGGTGGACCGGATTTTTACCAGGGTGGGGGCGGCCGACAACCTGGCGGGCGGGGAGAGCACGTTCATGGTCGAAATGAACGAGTGCCGGACGATCCTGGAGCAGGCCACCCCGGCGAGCCTGATCGTTATGGACGAGGTGGGGCGCGGGACAAGCACCTACGACGGCATGAGCCTGGCCCGGGCGCTGATTGAATACCTGCACCGGCGGGTCGGAGCAAAGACCCTGTTTTCCACACACTACCACGAACTGACCACCCTGGACGCGCTTTCGGGGGTGATGAACCACACCGTGACCGTGTCCGAGGATGGCGACGAGATCGTGTTCCTGCACCGGGTGGTCCCGGGGAAGGCTGACCGCAGCTACGGGATTCAGGTGGCCCGCTTGGCCGGATTGCCGCCCGCGGTAATCGCCCGGGCCCGGGAAGTCCTGGAGCGGCTGGAGAACGGCCAGGCGGTCGAGCGCTGGAAACGGAGCGCGACGACGCAACTCGAACTGTTCCCCCGGCAGAAGGAACACCCGGTGGTGAGTGAACTGCGCCGCCTGGACGTATTGAATATGACGCCGCTCGAAGCGCTCGGCAAGCTCGACGAGTGGCAAAGGGCACTGGCGCGGGAGCGGACGGGCGCGGAAGGGGACAGGCGCCGGCGGCCCCAGGGGGACAGTCTCCCTTAGCCCCGGCCGGAATGCAAAAAGAGAGCCGGGGAAGCGAGGGGAACGGCTGAAACGGCGGCGGAAGGGGACTGTCCCCCTTAGCCTCCCGGGCGGGAGAGGATGGCGGCGTGCCGGAAAGGATTCGCGAATACCCCTCACCCTTACCCTCTCCCAGAGGGAGAGGGCTATTTACAGGGTAGGTGAAGAGCTTGGCGCGGATTAGGGTTTTGGACGTTGAGACCGTCTCCCGGATCGCCGCCGGCGAGGTGGTGGAGCGGCCGGCGGCGGTGGTCAAGGAATTGGTGGAAAACGCACTTGATGCCGGGGCCCGCGTGGTGCACATCGACATCGCCGCCGGCGGCCTGGAGCGGATCACGGTCACCGACGACGGGTGCGGGATGGAACCGGCCGACGCCGAACTGGCCCTCCAGCGGCACGCCACCAGCAAAATCCGCGCTGCGGCCGACCTGGAGACCGTCCGGACTTTGGGTTTCCGGGGGGAGGCCCTGCCCAGCATCGCGGCCGTTTCCCGCTTGACGATTCAAACCCGCCCGGCGGAACTGCCCGCCGGAACTGTCCTGACCACTGAGGGCGGGCGGTCGCTTTCCACCGGTGTATTCGGTGGTGCTCCCGGCACGGTGGTTACCGTCGGCGATCTTTTCTTCAATACCCCGGGCCGCAGAAAATTCATCCGGAGTGCCGCCCACGAGGGAGCGCTGATTTCGGAGATGGTGGACCGCCTGGCCCTGTCGCGGCCCGACGTTGCTTTCCGCCTGACCGCGAACGGCCGCCGGGTGCTGGCGACTTCCGGTTCCGGCGACCTTTTGGACGCGGTCGGCGCGGTGTTCGGGACCGCGGTGGCCCGGGAGATGGTCCCGGTAAGGCTTGCGGATCAGGGGCTCGGGGTGTGGGGTTGCGTGGGCCGTTCCGGGGTGTCGCGGAGCAGCAGGCGGCACCAGGTGTTCTTCGTGAACGGCCGGTACATCCGCAGCGCCTATCTGGGAACGGCGGCCGAAGAGGCGCTGCACGGCGTGATGCCGGCGGGCCGGCACGCGGTATTGGTGTTGCACCTGTCGGTCGCGCCCGAACTGGTGGACATCAACGTTCACCCGGCGAAGCACGAAGTCCGCTTCAGTCGGCCCCGGGACGTGTATCTTTTGGTGCAGCGGGCGGTGCGCGAGGCCCTGCGTCCGGAAATGCCGGTCCGGGGAAGCGGTTGCGCACCGCCGGCCTCCGCCGGTTTTTCCGGTATGGAGGCCGAGTACCGGATACCGTTGCAGATGACGCTCCAGAGCAGGGAAGCCCAACTGCGCGAGGAAAGCACCGGCTACCCGGAATTCCCGGAACTGGAGCCCCTGGGCTTTCTGCCGCCCGCCTACATCCTGGCCGGAGGGGCCGACGGCCTTTACGTCTTGGATCAGCACGCGGCGCACGAGCGGGTCCTGTTCGAGCGGTACTTGCGCGCGCTGGAGCAGTCCGCCGGGAGGCAGCTTGTGGTCCCGGTGGCGGCGGAAATACGGGAACGTGAGGCGCAAATCCTTGAAGAGTACGGCTCCTTCCTGCGGCCGGCCGGTTTTGAGGTCGACCCGTTCGGGGAAGGCGCCTGGGTGATCCGGACGGTGCCTTCCTTCCTGCGGCCGGGTGTGGAAACCGCCCTGCTCAACGACATTCTGGACCGGCTGGCCCTGGAACGGCCGGTGGACACGGATGCTTTCCGCCGGGTGGTGGCGGCGGTCCTGGCCTGCCACCGGGCGGTCCGCGGCGGGGACAAGCCGTCCGGCCCGGAGGCGGCCGCGCTGCTGGCGGACCTTGGGCGCTGTACCGAACCTTACTCGTGCCCGCACGGCCGTCCCACCTTCATCAGGCTTGGTTTTTCGGAACTTGCGCGGCGGTTTCGGCGCGAATGAGCGGCGCCGTGAACATCCTGGTCACCACATCCGCCCGGCCGCGTCATGCGGAGCGGCTGGATGCCGAAGAGATAAGCCGGACGTTGGGTGTGCCGTACGTGCCCCGCAGCCGTGAAAGCCTGGAGGCCCTGCGCGGGGAACACGGGGCGCAGGCGGTGGTGGTGGTGTCCCGACGGCGCGTGGGACTGGTGTTTGCGGGAAGGGAGTTCTTCTTCCACCCCGGGCTGGGCAAGGTGCGCATAAGAAGAATAGAGGCTGGGAAAACTGACCAGATGATACAGGCTATGGGGCTCAAGGCCGGAGACAGTGTCCTGGACTGTACGCTGGGCCTGGGAGCCGACGCCCTGGTCGCCGGGCACGTGGTGGGCGACGGGGGAAGCGTGGTGGGATTGGAAGCGGTGTCCGTGGTGGCCCTGCTGGTGCGGCACGGTCTGGAGCATGGCCCGCACGACGGTCCGTTGGCCCGGGCGATGCGGCGGGTGGAAGTCGTGACCGCCGATCACCGGGAGTACCTGCGGCTTCTTGAGGATCGAAGCTTCGACGTGGTCTATTTCGATCCCATGTTCCGGAGGCCCCGTCACGCTTCGAGCGCGATGGAATCGCTCCGTCCCTTGGCCGACACGCGCCCACTCGACCCCGAGTCGGTCGACGAGGCGGTTCGCGTCGCGCGCCGCAGGGTGGTGCTGAAGGAGCGGGCGGGCAGCCCCGAATTTGAGCGTCTGGGCTTCCGCCAGATCACCGGGGGCCGCTATTCGCCCGTGGCCTACGGGATCATCGCGCTGGACGGGGATGAGCCGTGAGCGGGCCGCTCCTCTTGGTCATAATCGCCGGACCCACGGCTACGGGAAAAACCGAGGCCGGTATCGACGTCGCCTTGGCTTGCGGTGGGGAGATCGTCTCGGCCGATTCGATGATGGTTTACCGGGGGATGGATATCGGCACGGCCAAACCGTCCGCATCCGAGAGGCGCGGTGTGCCGCACCACCTGATCGACGTCGCGGACCCGGATGAGGAGTTCAACGTGGTGCGGTACCAGCAACTGGCCGGGGAGCGGATTGCCGACATCCTGGGGCGGAACCGGGTCCCGTTGCTGGTCGGCGGTACGGGGTTCTATATCCGGTCGGTGGTCGAGGACTACCGGTTTGGGGTGCAGGCCGACCGGGGGCTCAGAAACCGGCTGCAGGAAACGGCGGAGCTTTACGGAACTGTGCGCCTGCACCGCCACTTGGCGGTGGTCGACCCCGTTACCGCCCGGCGGCTGCATCCGAACGACCAGCGCCGGATCGTCCGGGCCCTGGAGGTGTATTACCAGTCGGGGATCCCTTTCAGCCGCCATCCGGGCCGGCGGGGCGGGGCGCCCAAATACCTTCCGGTGATGTTCGGGCTGAACATGGACCGGGCCCGGCTCTACCGGAGGATCGAGGCGAGAGTCGACGCCATGGTTCAGGCGGGGCTGGTACGGGAGGTGGAGGCCCTGCTGGCAAAGGGTTACGGTCCCGAACTAACGGCGATGAAAGGGTTGGGGTACAAGGAGATCGCCGCCCATCTGCGCGGGGAACTGACCCTTGAGGAGGCAATCCGGATACTGAAACGGAACACCCGCCGGTTCGCCAAGCGCCAGCTCACCTGGTTCCGGAGGGACGAGCGGATCCGCTGGCTCGACGTGGAGGAATGCGGCGGCCCGGCGGGAGCGGCCCGAGAAATTGTTGCCTCTATTGAGCAGGAGTACTCTCGGTTCCGGCGAACGATAAACTAAGATAATCTACCATGGAGGCACCCTGATGAGCAAAACGCAGATCAACCTTCAGGACGCTTTTCTGAACCAGTTGCGTAAGGAGAACATACCGGTCACCATTTTCTTGGTAAATGGTTTTCAACTCAAAGGCACGGTGCGGGGGTTCGACAACTTCACCGTGATCCTGGAGAGCGACGGCAAACAGTTGATGGTTTACAAACACGCGATTTCTACGGTAAGCCCATCCCGGCCGGTGAACACCGGCGGGGCACCCGAACCGAGAAATGTCGGACCGTAGGGGCCCCCTCGTTGAGAAGTGAGAGGTGTGAAGTGCGAGGTGAGAATTTCGAAGGAATTCGTTTTGCGAATTCCTTCAAGTATCCCACTTCCAACCTCTCACTTCACACCTCTCTTTTGCCAGGCGCAGTTTTGCAGCGGCCTCCCAGAAGCAGATGAACGACCGGTTGTTGGTATTGGCCGACGAGGTCGAACGGGAAATCGCGGAAGTCTGCCGCGAAATTGAAAAGACGGCTTCCTTTAACCACCGGAAGGTGCTGGCCGCCTTTCATGAACACCGGGTGAGCGAAGTCCACTTCCGGGGCACCACCGGCTATGGATACGGCGACGTGGGCCGGGAAGTGCTGGAGCAGGTCTTTGCGCGGGTTTTCGATGCCGAATCGGCCTTGGTTCGGCTGCAGATCGTATCCGGCACCCACGCGCTGGCGGTCGGGTTGTTCGGGCTTTTGCGCCCCGGGGACGAACTGGTGGCGGTGAACAAACCGTACGACACCCTGGAGCGGGTGATCGGTGTCCGGGAGGCTCCGGGGTCCTTGGCGGAAATGGGCGTCGGTTACCGCCGGTTGGATTTTGAGGCGGACGGGGAGCCCGATTTGGAGGCGTTGGTCGCGGCGCTCGGCCCGCGGGCCAGGGTGCTGCTCCTGCAACGGTCCGGGGGATATGAGTGGCGGTCGCCCTTGAACCTGGATACGATGGCCCGGCTGATCGGCGCGGTGAAACTGCGGTTTCCGCGGGTCCGGGTGGTGGTGGACAACTGCTACGGGGAATTCACCGAAGCGCGGGAACCGTGCGCGGTGGGAGCGGACCTGGTATGCGGGTCGCTGATCAAGAACCCCGGCGGCGGGCTGGCGCCGAGCGGCGGCTACCTGGCCGGTTCGGCGGAGTGTGTGGAACTGGCGGCCGCCAGGCTCACCGCTCCGGGGCTGGGCCGGGCGGTGGGGGCCTCGCTGGGCGACTTGCGGCTCTTGTTCCAGGGCCTGTATTTGGCCCCGCATTTCGTGGCCGAGGCGCTGAAAGGGGCGGTATTCGCCGCCCGCCTGTTTGAGCGGCTCGGCTATGAGGTCCGGCCCGGCTTTGCGGACCGGCGCACCGATATCGTGCAGGCCGTCCGCCTGGGGACGGCCGAGCGGGTGATTGCCTTTTGCCGGGGGATTCAGAAAGCTTCTCCGGTGGACGCCCACGCCGTGCCCGAACCGGCGCCCCTGCCCGGCTACCGGGACGGGGTGGTGATGGCCGCCGGCACCTTCGTGCAGGGCGCGTCGCTGGAACTAACCGCCGACGCTCCGCTCCGCCCGCCTTTTGCGGTCTACCTGCAGGGGGGTCTTTCCCGGGAATATGCAAAACTCGGGGCGCTGGCCGCGGCCCGGGAACTGGAGGCGGGCGGCGGACCATCATTTTAGTCTATGAGGTGATCAATCTGATGAAAGACCTGGTCATTATCGGCGGTGGCCCCGGGGGCCTGACCTGCGGGATATACGCCGTGCGGTCGGGCCTGGACGTGGTGCTGTACGAGCGGAGCGCCCTGGGCGGCAGTGTGCTTTCCGCCGAGAAGGTCGACAACTACCCCGGGTTTCCGGGCGGTATCAGCGGCCCCGACCTGATCGCGCGGATGGAAGAGCACGCCCTTCAAGTCGGCTTGACCATAGAGTTCAACGAAGTGCACGAGATTGCGCCGGACAACGGCTTCTACCGCCTGCGCACCCGTGACGGGGAGGTCTCCACCCGGGTGGTGGTCATCGCCACCGGCACCGGACCGCGCCCCCTTGGGGCGGAGGGCGAGGACCGCCTGCGGGGACGCGGTGTCTCCTATTGCGCGGTGTGCGACGGCGCCTTTTTCCGGGACCAGCCGGTGGCCGTGGTCGGGGGCGGGGACGCCGCCGTTGAGGAGGCGCACTATCTGTCCCGGTTCGCCTCCCGTGTATACCTGGTGCATCCGCGGGAGAGCATCAAGCGTTCGCGGGTGGGGCAGCGGCGAATTGAAGAAAACCCGAAAATTGAAACGGTCCCCCAGACCAAGGTGCTGGCCATCAGCGGGGACAAGGCGGTGGACGGAATCGTGCTGGAAAACGTCCAGACCGGTGAAAAGTGGAATCTCAAGGTGGACGGGGTGTTCGTCTACGTGGGCATCAAACCGAACAGCTACCTGGTTGAGAAGCTCGTGGACCTTGATGACCGCCGGTTTATCATCACCGACTGGCACATGCGCACCTCGCGGCCTGGGATCTACGCGGTCGGCGACGTGCGCCGCACCCCGCTCCGGCAGATCGCCACCGCGGTGAGTGACGGAGCGATAGCGGCCATCTGGGCCGAAAAATACATCACCTCACTTTCCTGACGCCCTCTGTGGATCGGGAGTCCCAGAACAGCATGTTCAGGCCCGGCCTGCCGGGCCTTGTTAGTTATTAGGCTAAAGGCCGGGACACTGACTTAAGAAGCCTGGTATAAAGTGCAGCCTTTAACCCGGCGGGACGAATCCACGGTCGTTGGATGGGCATAAAAAACGCTGTACCGAAGCGGTACAGCAGAAAGGGAGAGGAGTTAGGTTGTTACTGGGTCCGGTAGAATTATAACCAGCAATGGTTTTGACCATACATTTTATGTAGAATTTTATATGGAAAACTTTCCGTTCCGGCATAGCGGCAGTCTTTTTCGGACCTCCGCGACCCGGCCGAGGTCTATTTCAGCCAGGAGTACCCTCTCCCGCTCATCGGCGGCGGCGACCACCTCGGCCCAGGGGCTCGCGACCAAGGAGTGGCCGTGGTACGGGTACGGGCTGTCTTTCGTCCAGGCTGGTCCGGCCCCCGCCACAAACACCTGGTTGTCGACGGCGCGGGAGCGCAACAGCAGTTCCCAGTGCAGAGGGCCGGTGACGGTGTTGAAGGCGCCGGGGACGACAATCAGCTCCGCACCGCGGGCCGCCAAGTCCGAAAACAGCTCCGGAAACCGGAGGTCGAAGCAGATGGCCACGCCGAAGGTGACCAGGGGGGTGACAAAGACCACGGGCGGGCCCGTTCCGGGGGACAGGGTGTCCGATTCGCGAAAAACCAGTTCCTCCGTCGCGATGCGGAACAGGTTCAGCTTGCGCTGGCGGCCCAGCATCCGCCCGTCGGGGCCGTACACGAAGCAGGTGTTGTACGTGCGTCCCTCTTCCGCTTCCGGAATTGAACCGCCGATGAGGTACACGCCCAAGTCCCGGGCGGTGCCCGCCAGCATCCGGTAGGTGTCCCCGTCCGGGTATGTTTCGGCGAAGCGGGTGAAGAACTCGTGCCGGTAGGGGCAATTGAACATTTCGGGCAGCACCACCACCCGGGCTCCGGCCCGTGCGGCTTCGGACGCCATCTCGCGGGCCCGGGCCAGGTTTTGCTCCTTGTTCATGGTTACCGGCATCTGGCAGATACCGGCCTTTATCACACTCATGACCCACCTCCGCCCCCGGTTGTGGTAGAATTTGAGTATCTTTGCGTTCCGGGTGTTTTTTAGATTATAGGGTTTCCAGCGGCATTGGCGCAATTGTTGGCGTCCTGCTTTTTTGAAAGGAGAGGGGCGGACAATGCAGATGTTCTTGTTTTTTGGATTGCTGTTTGCCTTCCTGGTGGCGGTGTTCGCGGTGCAGAACGTGGACCCGGTGGCCATTGAGTTCCTGTTCTGGCGGGTAAAGGAGATCTCCCTCTCCCTGGTGGTTCTCGGATCGGTGTTCGCGGGGGCCCTCATTGCTTTGGTGTTGGGTATGGCGCGCCAGTTCCGGATGGGCCGGCGGATCAAAGAGCTGACGGCCAAACTGGCCGGGTACGAAATGGGTGCCAAAGGCACACCGAAGGCGGAAAAACCGGACCAGCCGGCAGCAACCGGCGAGGCCCGCCCGGAGGCGGAGTCCGGAGGTATGCGCGGCCGGGAATAAAGGGGCGGGCCGCCAGCTCGAAAGCAAGGGGAGTGAACGGTGTCCCGCACGTTTGTGGTGTTGGATTTGGAAACCACCGGCCTTGATCCTGAGACGGACGAGATTGTGGAGGTCGGTATGGTGCGCATCGAGGACGGGAAATCCGGGGCGGTTTTCCACGCCCTGGTGCGCCCGTCGCGCCCTTTGCCGGCGCGGATCAAGAGCCTGACCGGCCTGAACGACGCCGATCTGGCGGACGCGCCGGATTGGGCAAAAGTGCGCCCGGCGGTGACCGCCTTCCTCGGGAGCGGGCCGGTGACCGGGCACCACGTGGACTTCGACCTGGCCTTCCTGGCCCGTCACGCCGGTTACCGGGCGGCGCGGGCGTATGACACCGCGGACCTGGCGCGGCTGGTGCTGCCCGGACTGCCCTCGTACCGCCTGGAATTTTTGTGTGCGCACCTGGACCTGCCCGAGCGGCCGGACCACCGCGCCCTCGGGGACGCCCGGGCGGCGGCCGGGCTGTTCGCGGCCCTTCTGGAAAGGTTTTGCCGCCTCGAGTTCACCACCCAGGCCACTGTGCACCGCATCTTGTCCCAAACGCCGGGTTCCCCCTGGTTTCCCCTGGTGGACGCCGTGGTGCGTTTGGGGGCCCAAACCCTTCCGGACCACGGAATCCAGGCGGCGGCAACAGCGGCAGGCGTCAGCGATTGGCCCGCCCGGGATCCGGCGGGCGGAGCCGGAGTAGAGTTCGGCTCGCAGGCCGTGGAGGCGGTCTTGGGTCCCGGCGGTGTACTGGCCCGCCACTTCGCCGGCTTCGAATACCGGGAGCCCCAAATGCAGGTCGCCCTGGCGGTGGAACGGGCCCTGGAGCAAGAGACCGTCCTCACGGTGGAAGCCGGCACCGGCACCGGCAAGTCGTTCGCTTACCTGGTCCCGGCCGCGCTCTGGGCCCTGGACGCACGCCGGCGGGTGGTGGTATCGACGCACACCATCAATCTTCAGGACCAACTGATGGAAAAAGACCTGCCGGTTCTCCGCCGGGCGTTGGAAGCGCCGCTGAAGGCGGCGCTCCTGAAAGGCCGGGGGCACTATCTTTGCCTGCGGCGTTGGGGGGCGGCCGCAGATGGGCAGAGCTTTCAGCCCGAGGAGGGTCTTTTGTATGCCCGCATCGCGGTGTGGCTGACCTTGACCGGCACCGGAGACCGGGCGGAACTCAGCCTGCGCCCCGGGGAGCGCGGGTTCTGGGACGGTGTGGCCGCCGGAGACTGGGGCTGCGCGCATGCGCACTGCGGCTTCAACAATGCCTGTTTTCTGCAGCGGGCCCGGCGGGCCGCCGAACGGGCGCACCTGGTGATCACCAACCATTCGCTCCTGCTCTCCGACCTGAGGATGGAAAACCGGCTGCTGCCCACATACGGCGCCCTGGTGCTGGACGAGGCGCACCACCTTGAGGACGTGGCCACCGAGCAACTGGGGACCACCTTATCGCTGGCCGGATTCGAAAGGTGGGTGGAGGGACTGAACCGGCTGACCGGCAAAATCGGCCGGCATTATCCCGACAACCGGGATGAGTTTCTCCGCGACGGGGAAGCGCTGCTGGCGGCGGCACGGCATTTTTTTGCGCTGCTGGGCGCGCGTCTTTTGCGTACAAAAGCCCCGGACGATGACTTCGCCGTGGTGCGCCTCGGTCCGGGGGACCTCCAGTCGGGCCCGGAAACGGCGGGAAGCCACCTGGAACTCGCCGGGAGCCTGGAGGCCTACCTGCAGCGGCTCTCCCGGGCCATTGAACGGCTGTCCGGCGGCTCTGTCCCCGCCGTGCGGGAAGAACTGCGGCTGGAGCTTGACCTGGAGTCGGCGGCCGGCAAGCGCCTGGCCGGCGACCTGGACTTTGTTTGTACGGCCGCCGATCCCGGGTACGTTTTCTGGCTGGAGGGCGGGGGGCGGCGCACCGCGGGGGGCGTGCTCCGCGCGGCGCCGGTCCACGTGGGAGAGCTCCTTCACGACGGCCTCTTCCGCTCCGGCAAGCCGGTCGTTCTCACTTCGGCCACGCTGACCGTCCGAAGGTCATTTGCTTTTTTCCAGGAGCGGGTGGGCCTTTCTTCTGTGCCGCGTGACCTCCGCGAAAGCCTGATCGTCGGCTCCCCCTTCACCTATGCCGAACAGGCTCTTTTGTACGTGGTCACCGACCTGCCCGACCCCGGAGACGGGGACGGGACCTACCTTGACGCCGTCACCGCCGCTCTCGGCCGGATCGCCGGGATCACCAAGGGGCGGACGCTTGCACTATTTACCGCACATAAAGCGTTGCGCACCGCATATAGAAGATTGAAACCCGTCCTGGAACAGCAGGGTTTGGAACTGTTGGGCCACGGCCTCGACGGGGGGCGGGCGCGCCTGCTGCAGCATTTCCGCAGCACGCCCCAGGCGGTGCTCTTTGGGGCCGCCAGTTTTTGGGAAGGGGTGGACGTTCCGGGGGACGCGCTGTCCTGCCTGGTGATTGTGAAGCTCCCGTTTGAGCCGCCGAACCGGCCGGTGCTCCAGGCGCGGCGCGAGGAGGTGCGCCGGCGGGGCCGGAGTGACTTCAACGACCTGTGCTTGCCGCAAGCCGTACTCCGCCTTAAACAAGGCTTCGGGCGCCTGATCCGCACGACCTCGGACCGCGGCGTGGTGTTCATTCTGGACAACCGGTTGGTGCGCAAAAGATACGGCGCCCTATTCTTGGAGTCCCTGCCGGCGGTACCGGTTTACGGGTCCCTGGAGGCAGGGCTGGAAGCGGCGGCCGAGTTTCTTTTTGACGGCACGTTTGCCTCCCCAAAGCCATAGAATACTCCATAACGACTGGAGGAGGGGAAGGTCTTGCGCGTTTACTTCATTCGTCTCCCGGGTTTCCTGAAGTCGATCCTGTCGAAGATCATCAAGTAGGAGTTTTCACTTGCCGGCAGCGGGCGAAAATAAAAAACCCGCTTTGGTCTGCGGGGTATTAGTTCTTCCGCTGGGGGCTCTTTCACGTGTTCCCCAGCCTTACCACGGAGCCAGCACAAGGTGGATTTGCGCTGTGTGGGGGGTTTAACGCTCCCGCATCCACCGGAGAGCCTCCCCCGACCCTGCTCACGGGTCATATGGGTTCTGACTGCATTATACCAGTCGGCGGTAGCCGGGGCAAGGGGGATTGAAAAAACGGCCCCGGAATTTTTTTAAGAGGAGTTTCAGCACCTCCCGGAGAAGTAATCGAAAACCGGATTGTTATTTTTTTTGCTTTCTAAAGAGGCGGAGGAAACGGCGCTGGTGTTGAATCTTTCCCGGGCGGCGGCGGACGGCGCCCATTTTGTCGAAGAAGTGGAGAAGCGAAGCGGGCAGCGGCTCACGCATTGCTACCAGTGTGGCAAGTGCACGGCCGGTTGTCCACTTGCCTTTTCCATGGACCTGATGCCCCACCAGGTAATCCGCCTGGTTCAATTGGGACTGCGGGAGGAGGCGCTGGACAACAAGGCGGTCTGGCTTTGTTCGACCTGTGCGACGTGCAGCACCCGGTGCCCGAAAAACGTCGACCTGGCCGCGCTGATGGACGCCTTGCGGATCATGGCCCGGCGCGAGGGGCGGACCCGGAAAGGGGCCGGCACCGCGCTTTTCAACCGGATCTTCCTGGATTCGGTGCGCCGTCACGGCCGGGCCCACGAGCTGGGCATCGGCCTGCAGCATAACTTGAGGTCCGGAAAACCGTTCAAGGACAGTGATTTGGCCCGCGGCCTGCTGGTCCGGGGACGGCTCAAGTTCCGTCCCTCCCGGATCAGGGGGGCGACGGAGGTGGCCCGCATCTTCGCCGAAGTCAAGCGCATGGAGGACGGCCAATGAACTACGCTTACTATTACTATGCGGATTGCTCCCGAAGGGGCTTGGCCCGCTTGGGCCGATTGACAAGCGGCCAATGAACTACGCTTACTATGCGGGCTGCTCCCTGCACGCCACCGGCCGGGAGTTTGACCTTTCGGCCCGGGCGGTGTGCGCCCGGCTGGGGATCGGGCTGGCCGAAATTCCGGACTGGAACTGCTGTGGGGCGTCCTCGGCCCATAGCACCAGTCATCTCTTGGCCGTGTCCCTGGCGGCGCGCAACCTGGCGTTGGCCGAAGCGCAGGGTGCCGGGGACATCGTCGTGCCGTGCGCCGCCTGCTACCAGCGGCTGGCGGTGGCGCGCAAGGAACTGGGGGAGGATCCCGGACTGCGGGAGCGGGTGGCGCGGGTCACCGCCCGGGACTATGCGGGGCGGACGGGTGTACGGTCCCTGCTCGAGGTGCTGGGGGGCCTCGATGCCGAGCACCTGAAAGCACAGGTCACGCGGCCCCTTGACGGGCTGAAGGCGGCCTGCTACTACGGCTGCCTGCTCGTCCGGCCGCCGGCCGTCACGGGATTTGACGACCCCGAAGACCCGCGGTCCATGGACGACCTGGTCCGCCTGGCCGGAGCGGAGTCGCTGCCCTGGGGCTACAAGACCGAGTGCTGCGGGGCGGCCCACGGGGTGGCGAACGAACCGGTGACGCTTAAACTGGTCCGCGACATCCTGGAGGTGGCGCGGCGCGCCGGGGCGGACTGCCTGGTGTGCGCCTGCCCCCTCTGCCAAAACAACCTCGACGCCCGTCAGGAACACGTGAACCGGGCTTTCGGCACGGACTTTGGCCTGCCGGTGCTCTACTTCACCCAGTTGCTGGGGTCGGCCTTCGGGCTGTCCGGCCGGGAACTGGGCCTGGACAAGCATTTCGTAAAATTCGCGTTTTAGAACCCAACCCGTGGGAGTGTAGGCAATGGCTAGAACAGGCGTGTTTGTATGCTGGTGCGGTTCGAACATCGGCGGGGTCGTGGACTGTCCCGGGCTGGCGGCCGAGGCCGCCCGGCTGCCGGGAGTGGTCATGAGCGTGGACGAAAAGTACATGTGCTCCGAACCGGGCCAGAACAAAATCATCGAGGCCGTGCGGGAGCACCGCCTGAACCGGGTGGTGGTCGCCTCCTGCTCCCCGCGCCTGCACGAGGAAACCTTCCGCAAGGTTCTGGCGCGCGCCGGGCTGAACCCTTACCTGGTGGAGATGGCCAATATCCGCGAGCACTGCACCTGGGTGCACGGGCATGAGCCGGAGCGCGCCCAGGTAAAGGCGCTGAGTCTGGTCCGGCGGGCCGCGGCCAAGGCGAACCGCCTCCAGCCGCTCTTCGGATCCAGGATTCCGGTCACCGGGCGCTGCCTGGTCATCGGCGGCGGGATCGCCGGGCTTCAGGCGGCCCTGGACGTGGCCGACGCCGGGCACGAGGTGGTCCTGGTGGAGCGGGAACCGACGCTCGGCGGGAATATGGCCAAGCTGGACAAGACGTTTCCCACCCTGGATTGCTCGGCGTGCATCAACACCCCGAAGATGGTGTCGGCGGCCTCCCACCCGAACATCCGGCTGTACACCTGGGCCGAGGTCGAGAGCCTTACCGGCTTCATCGGCAATTTCGAGGCCGCCATCCGGCAAAAGGCCCGCTACGTGGACCACGAGAAGTGCACCGGTTGCGGCATCTGCTGGGAGAAGTGCCCGACGCGGGTGCCCAGCGAATTCGACGCCGGCATGGGCGACCGGAAGGCGATCTACATTCCCTTCCCCCAGGCCGTGCCCAACAAGCCGGTGATCGACCGGGAACACTGCCGTTATTTTACGACCGGCAAATGCCGGATCTGCCAAAAGCTCTGCCCGGTCGGCGCGGTGGACTACGAGCAGGAAGAGGGAACGGCGGTCGAAAAGGTCGGGGCCGTGGTCGCCGCCACCGGCTTCAGCCTCTTCGACTGGGCCGGGGCGTACGGGGAATACGGCTACGGCAAGTACCCGGACGTGATTACCGGCCTGCAGTTCGAGCGGCTGGTGAACGCGGCCGGGCCCACCGGGGGCAAGGTCCGGCGCCCGTCGGACGGGGCCGTGCCGCAAACGGTGGTCTTCGTGAAGTGCGTCGGGTCGCGGGACGAATCCAAGGGCCGGGCGTACTGCTCCCGGATCTGCTGCATGTACACCGCCAAGCACGCCCTCCAGATGCTGGAGAAGGTGCCGGGGGCGCGGGTGTTCGTGTTTTACATGGACATCCGCACGGCGGGCAAGGACTACGAGGAGTTCTACCAGCGGGCCGTCCGGGAGGGGGCTGTGTACATCCGCGGGCGGGTCTCGAAAATCTACCGGGACGGCGGGCGGCTGGTGGTAAAGGGCGCGGACACGTTGCTCGGACGGCCGGTGGAAGTGGACGCGGACCTCGTGGTGCTGGCCACGGCCGTGGAACCGGCCGCGGGGGCGGCGGCCGTGGCGCGCCTGCTCGGCATCAGTGCCGACCGGGACGGCTTTTTCCAGGAAGCGCACCCGAAACTCCGGCCGGTGGAAACCCACACCGGCGGGGTGTTTTTGGCCGGCGCCTGCCAGGCGCCCAGGGACATTCCGGACACCGTCGCCCAGGCCGGCGGCGCGGCGGCGAAGGTGGCCGGGCTCCTGTCCCGGCCGGAGCTGGTCACCAGCCCCATGGTGTCGGCGGTGAACGAGGCGCTTTGTTCCGGCTGCCTGTTGTGCGTGCCGGTTTGCCCGTACCGGGCGCTGGAAGCGGGAGTGATCACCGAGCGGATCGGCGGCCATGCGCCCCGGGAACGGGTGGTGGCCAAGGTGAACACCGGGCTGTGCCGGGGTTGCGGGGCCTGCAACGCGGCCTGCCGGGCCGGAGCCGTCGAGGTGCGCGGGTTTACCAACGAGCAAATACTGGCGGAGTTGGAGGCCTTATGTCTGTAAACCTTTCCCGTGAATGGGAACCGAAGATATTGGCGATTTTCTGCAACTGGTGCAGCTACGCCGGGGCCGACCTGGCCGGGGTGAGCCGGATGACTTATCCCCCGAACGTCAGGATCATGCGGGTGCCGTGCTCCAGCCGCGTCGACCCGGCCTTTGTCCTGCGCGCCTTTCAGCGGGGCGCGGACGGGGTCCTGGTTTCCGGCTGACACCCGGGCGACTGCCACTATGTTAGTGGCAACTACCACGCCCGGCGGCGGTTCCTGTTGTTCAAGCGGCTCCTGGAGTACGCCGGTTTCGAGCCGGGCCGTTTTCAGCTGCGCTGGATCTCGGGTTCCGAGGGGGGTAAGATGGTGGACACGGTGCGGGAGATGACCGAACAGATCCGCGCCCTGGGCCCGAACCGGAAGATGAGGGATGACCGGTGAAGCAGACCGCCGACGAAGTGCGGCGGGTAGCCGCCCAACTGATCAAGGAAGAACGGGTCAAGTACGTGATCGGGTACGCGCCGGGCACCGACCCGGCCCGGATGATGCCCTTTTTCGCCTCCAGTGTCCGGCAGGCCGCGCGGCTGACCTGGAACCCGTTTTGCGTGCCCAGCCTGGTGAAGTACCTGTTGGACCACCGTTACGCCGGCACCCGCCTGGCCGTGTTCGTGAAGGGCTGCGACAGCCGGGGCTTGAACCGCATCCTGGCCGACCGCCAGTTTGCGCGGGAGCGGGTGGTGGCGCTGGGCCTGCCGTGCGGCGGGATGCTCGACCGCGCGAAGGTGCTGGCGGAAGTGGGGCCGGACGCCGAGCTGCTGGCGGCGGAGGACCGGGGCGACGGGTACCTTTTGACCACCTGCCTGTGCCGTGTCCGGCACGGCAGACAGGCCGGCCGGGGCAGCTTCGAGTTTCCCAAGCGGGATTTCCTGCTGGCCAAGTGCCTGGAGTGCGCGCACAACGTGCCGCTCACGGCCGACAAGTTGATCGGACCGGTGGTGCCGTCGCCGGCGCTCCCCGATAGCGACCGCTTCGCGGCGGTGAAGCGGCTGGAGTCGCTCGAGCCGGCGGCCAAAAGCGCGTTCTGGGAGCGCCGGTTCGCCCGGTGCCTGCGTTGCTACGCCTGCCGCAACGTCTGCCCGGCCTGCAACTGCAAGGAGTGTTCCTTTGAACAGGCCGTGCCGGGATGGCAGCAGGGGGTGTGCTGGGTCAGCAAGCGGACCGATCCCGGTCAAAACGGCTTTTTTCACCTGGGCCGGATGATGCATGTCGCCGGCCGCTGCGTCGATTGCGATGAATGCGGCCGGGTGTGTCCGGTGAACATCCCCCTGCGCGAGTTGTACCGCAAGGTGCAAAAGGACGCGCAGGAACTGTTCGGCGCGGCCGCCGCCGGGGTGAGCCCGGAAGAAACGCCGCTTTTGAGCGGGTATCAAGAGGCCGACCCCGACGAGTTCAAATAGACACCCATGCCGCTCTAGCGGCACCATCGGAAGGATGAAAATACCCCTCACCCCGGCCCTCTCCCAGAGGGAGAGGGGATTTTCAGGGTAGGGTTTCTCAAAGAGGTGTAAAACTGTTGACTGCAGCCAGGGTTCTGGCCGGCGGGCGGATGGTCCCGCTCCTGGACCGGATCGCGCAGAAATATCGCCTGACGGCCCCCGTGCAGGAGGACGGCGTGGTCCTTTACCGCCGGGTGGACGGGGGCCGGGAGGTGTGCCTGGACTTCGGCCTGCCGCTGGTCCCGCCGAAGGCGCACTTTTTCCCCCAGACCGAGCGGCTTTTCAGCTACAACGCGGCGGACGGCCTGGAACTGAAAGAGCCGCCCGGGATTACGGCGAGCGTGCTCTTCGGGGTGCGCCCCTGCGACCTGCGGGGTTTCGCGGCCCTGGACCCGGTGTTCGGCGGGCGCTTTGCGGACGTATACTACCGGGACAAACGCGAGTACACCACCGTCGTGGGCTTGGGCTGCACCACGGTCCGGCCGGAGTGTTTCTGCGCGGCGTACGGCGGTTCCCCGGTGGACGGGCAGGGAGCGGACCTAATGCTCACCCGGGTTGGTGAGTCCTACCTGGCCGAAGTCCTGACCCCGAAGGGGGAGCAGTTGGTCCGGCGCTGCGCTGAGTTCTTCCCGCCCGAGGGCGCCGAAGAGGCGGTGCGGGCGAAGGCCGCCCTGGGCCGCGAGCTGGAGGCCCGGTTCAACCGCCGGGTGGACCTGGCGGGCGTGAAGGAGAAGGCGGACGCGCTTTTTGAGAGTTCCTACTGGGGAAAACCGGCCCACCGCTGCCTGGGCTGCGGGATCTGCACCTACCTTTGCCCGACCTGCCACTGCTTCGACATCGTCGACGAGGACCGCGGCGACCGGACCGGCACCCGTTGGCGCTGCTGGGACTCCTGCATGTTCCGGGACTTCACCCTGCACACCAGCGGCCACAACCCGCGGGGTTCGAAAATGGAGCGGGTGCGCAACCGCTTCCTGCACAAGCTCTCCTACCACCTGGACCGCTACGGCCTGCCCGGGTGCGTCGGCTGCGGGCGCTGCATCGCCGCCTGCCCGGTGAACATCGACATCACCAGGGTGATCGCCGAGATCAAGGAGGTGGGATAGGTGAGCGGCGAGCGCAACCCGCTTTTGCCCTACCGGGCCACCATCCGGGAGATTATTCCGGAAACAGGCGACGTGAAGACCTTCCGGATCACCCTGGACAACTCGCAGGCGGCGGCCGGCTGGCGCCACGAGCCTGGACAGTTGGCCATGCTCTCCGTGTTCGGCGCAGGCGAGGCGATGTTCTCGATCAGCTCGGCGCCCACCCGGCGCGACTCCCTGGAGTTCAGCATCAAGCGGATGGGGAAGCTCACCCGGGCGCTGCACGAAATGGAGGCCGGGGGCCGGATCGGAGTGCGCGGGCCCTACGGGAACCACTTCCCGTACGAAAAGTTCCAGGGCAAAGACCTCCTGTTCGTGGGCGGCGGGATCGGAATGGCGCCCCTGCGCTCGCTGATCGACTTCGTCCTGGCGGCGGAAAACCGACCCCGGTACGGCCGGGTGGAAATCCTCTACGGAGCGCGGTCGTACGACGACCTCTGCTTCAAAGCCCAGTTGCTGGACGGCTGGCACAAGAAACCCGACACGGTGGTGTACAGCACCATCGACCGGGCGGAGGCGCGGTGGACCGGGCACGTCGGCTTCGTGCCGGCCTACCTGGAAAAGGTCGCCCCGCGCCCGGAGCACAAGTGCGCCGTATTGTGCGGCCCGCCGGTGATGATCAGGTTCGTGTTGGCGGCCCTGAAAAAGCTCGGTTTTGCGGACGACCAGATTTACTCGACGCTCGAGCTGCGGATGAAGTGCGGCGTGGGCAAGTGCGGCCGCTGCAACATCGGCGCCAAGTTCGTGTGCCTGGACGGCCCGGTGTTCAGCATGGCCGAGATCGCCGAGTTGCCGCCCGAGTTCTAGAACAACACCGGTGGTTCCGCTGCCTTGGATGGGGCAAACCGGCACGGATGTTCGCCGTCCTTCCCCACTCGAAACGCGGTCCTTATTAGGAATCAATCAGGATCACAGCCGCTCATCCTCGTCGCGTCCAAGGGTGGTATCCATGCCCTGGCAGAGGGGCCTTGCTTTTTCGCTTCTGTCATCTCTGCGGGCAATCGAGATAGGAGATGGAAGGCCTGAAGAATCAGGCCGAAGTGAAAATTATCCATCCAATGCTGCAGTAAGGCCGGGTTGCGGAACGTACGGCCCATTTCTTGCACACCAGCCGCGGAGTCTTCGGGTTTCGGCCCGAGATTTTTTTCACCAGCGGGGTTCGACAGTTTCGGGCCATTTTCAAGATGCGGAAGACTAAAACCCGCACTACCAATGCTTTGCGGGTTCAGGGCGCTCTGATTTTGGTGGCCAACCGGACACCATGATTTTGACCGCCCCTCCCAACGTTGACACTTGTAAAGCTAAAGAAATTCGGGTATTATGTCTGTAGATTGAATAGGGGGGTTGATCTCATGCCGAACATTAAGTCCAGCACAGATTTGAGAAACAACTACAACGAAATATCCGCATTCTGTCACGAAAGCCGTGAACCTGTCTTCATCACCAAGAATGGCCGAGGCGATCTCGTGGTCATGAGCATCGAAACCTTTGAGATGCTTAATGGAAAGCTCGAACTTTACCGTCTGCTTGACGAGGGCAGAGCGGCGGTAAAAGAAGGCCGGAAGCGTCCCCTCGCCGATGTCATGCGTGACATCCGGCAGGAAATAACCGATGGCAAAATATAGAGTGAACATATCGGAACCTGCCGAAAACGACCTGCGCGACATCGTCCGCCACATTTCTGCGCAGCTGTCCGCACCAATAACCGCGCTGAGGATGATGGACACCGTTGAGGAAGCCATCGCAGGTCTGGCGGATATGCCACAAAAATACCCTCCTGTTATTGATGAGCGCTTGGCTTCGATGGGTTATCGCAAATTAATCGTGAAGAATCACATTGCTTTCTTCACGATTGACGAAAAAGCGAAGGTCGTTGACGTTGAGCGTATCCTGTACGTACGCCGCGACTGGCTTCGCATTCTCTAGCCCTCACGCCGCCATTCCAAGTTTGACGCTTCAATTTTGGAAAGTCCCGCATATCACAGCTTTTCGGGTACGAGTATGAGGCGTGCCACCACACTTCCCTGGGGGTAATTAAAGCTCCATCACCTGAGATGGCACCCGAAGGCCCACGGCCTTAAAAGCTCGGTAGGCCTCTCGCTCGACAGCTTTGCTAAAACCCTTCTCCCACGGCGCCGGCCCGGCGGCGCAGGTCGTCAGGGATCGGGGTGTACCCCTTTTCCGCCCCGGATGGTTCGTGGTAACATAAACCTAATCCGTCGGGGAGAGTGCTGCCGTGGACGAAATCTTGAAACAGATTCTTATTTTGTAGATAGGGCGCGGACTTGACCCCGGGGTCCGGAATTTCTGGGAGGGAGTCGCGCACGACGATTCTTCGTCGCCACCGGGGATGAAAATATCAGCCAAGATTCTATTTTCGGAGGAGAATAATGACCGTGATCACGGCGAAATGGCTCCTTGAAAAAGAAGCCCCCGCCGAAATGCGGGAGGCGTTCAAAAATCGCTTCCCGGGCGGCTTGGAATACCAGGCCGTTTTGGACGTGTTGGCCGTGGAAGACCGCACCGATTGGGCGGTCTGGTTGATGCGGGAAGCGGGTCCAACGAGCGCCGTCTTGGAGATCGAGGATCTGGTGGTTGAAAACCTGTTTTTCGCGGGCTCGATTGTCGCGAAAAGCTCGATCAAGGCGGCCAAGTCACTCTTGGTCGGCGGGGGAATCGAGGCTGGCAAGGACGTCGAGGCCGGCAAGGACATTGAGGCCGGTAAGGACATCGAGGCCGGCGGTACCCTGAGCGGCGGTAATATCCGGACCAGCGAGAACATCCGGGCGGGCGGCAACATCAAGGCCGGCGAGAACATCCAGGCCGGCGGGGAAATCCTGGCCAGCCAGGATGTCGAGGCCGGCGCGGGCATCCAGGCCGGCGGGGAAATCGAGGTCGGCGGTGTCCTGGTCGGCGAGCGCATCCGGGCCGGTGCAAGCATTCAGGCCGGCGGATGCATTCAGGCCGGCGAGAACATCGAGGCCGGCGAGAACATCCAGGCCGGCGGGGACCTCCAAGCCGGCGGGGACCTTCAGGCCGGCGGGAGCATCTGGGCCGGCAAAAATATCCAGTCCGGCGGGACCATCAAGACCGCCAGGCACGTCCAGGCCGGCATGGGCATTTATGCCGACCAGGACATCGAGGCCGGCGCCGACATCCGGGCCGGCAAAAATATCCGGGCCGGCGGGGGAATCAAGTCCGGCGGAGAAGTCGTCGCCGCTGAGCGGCCGCCGAATCTTTTGCGCGGAGAATTCCGGGGTGTTGACCGCGTCACGTGATTCTGCGCGGTCCGCCGCGAGCCGCGAATTTCGCATTGATTTCCGCGGGAGTATGCTTGTCGGTTAAACTATCATAAATTCCGGCTCTGGAATTATCTGTTATGGTGCAATCGAGCCAAGAGAGGTGAGGGGGCTTTTGTCGAGCAGGTCGGCCTACCCGGTTTTCAGCGTACCGAGCCTGGAGGCGTTTTTGGCCCGGCTAACGCCTGGGATCGAGGCGGTGGATCACCTCTGGCTGACGGAGACCGTGGGGCTCTCGGAAAAAGACGCCCGTCAGTTGAGTGAGGGGCTTTGCATCCTGGGTTTCACCGAGCCGACCGGACACCTTACCGCCGAGGGGAAGCTGTTGGCTGCCCCCGACGCCCGGGGCGCGGTTTTCGGGCGGGTATGCGCAAAAGTGTACGCAAACATGATTGATTCTCTCCTGCAAGAAGAGGAATTTAATACGGACCATGTGCACCAGTTCCTGATTAAATGCGGGATCACGCACATGAGAGAGCGCCAGAAGACGACGCTGGTGTTTAGATTCCTGGTATTCAACAGTGACCGTGAGGACCTGATAAAACGCTACAGTTCAAAGAAGTGCTTCGCTTAAAAAAATCGGGGTCAGACCGCGAGTTATTAATGGTAATGGCAGATAACCAGGTGTCAGGTGCCATATCCGGTCAAGCCTTGATTAATGGCTGCCGGGATTGTACATTTAATGAGAAATGAGGAGCGAGGTAGTGGGGGATGAAGGGCGATGTCTAAAACCGTTACTTTGATGACCAGAATCGCGGGTGAGGCACGGCTGGCTTTGGTGACCAACGCGGACGGGATCGTGAAAGAGGCCTCCCTGGTGCCCGTTTTGCCTATCAGGGCTTTTGAATCGTTCGCCAAGGGCAAGAACCCCTACTTCGTGGTCGAGGGGATGAAAAGGGTGTGCGGCGTTTGTCACGCGGTGCAGGGGATCGCTGCGGCGATGGCTTTTGAAGACGCCTTGGGGATCACCGTGCCTGACGGCGGGGCGTTGCTCAGGGAGGCGTGCGGGGTGCTCAACCGCCTCCAGAGTCATACTTTGGCTCAACTACTGTTGGTCGATGACATGTTTATTCCCGGCGCGGCGGTGATGGTCAAAGCGAAGCTACAGCAATTGTATAATGACCTCAATGCAGCTATGGAGACGGTAGGCGGCGCGCCGATCCACTCGCCCTATATCACCATCGGGGGGATGCGGAAAGGATTGTCCTCCGAGGCCTTGGAGAAGCTGGACGCCCTGGTCGCTCGTATGGAGGGGCTGCTCCGGGAGTATACGACCCACCTTGAGGCTGGAAGGGTGCTGCAGGCGCAGTACTTGGAGCTGAAAGCGGCGGCGATTGAAATCCCGCCCTTGCTGGCCGGTGGTCTTTTTTCGGTAGCGAAAGGGAAAATAGACCCTGGCTTGATCGAGATTGTTTCGAACACTTCCGGGCAGGAGGCGTTCCGGGTGGAGATCGGCGAGTCCACCGGTATGGTGGCGCTTTACGCCCGGCAAATGGTGGAGGTCGGTCCCCGGGCCCGGATGACTCTTTTCAAGGAATTTTCCGGGAAAGGGTTGGTCGGGCCAAACGAGGCCCGGGTTTGGGAGATGTGGTTGTGTCTGGAGCGACTAAAGACCCTTTTAAAAATAATTAGTCCGGAAGATATGGTGATCGCCGAAGTAACGACGCTGAGATCCGGGGAAGGGACCGGGCTGTATGAGGCCCCCCGGGGGGTGCTCATTCATTCGGTACGACTGGGTGCCAACGGCCGGGTGGCGGACTACCGGGTAATTCCCCCCACGATGTTTAATATTGCGGTCCTGCAGGAGACGATGAAGGGTTTGCCGGCCGAATGGGGCGCGACCATTGTCCGGTTGTACGATCCCTGTATGCCTTGCGAGGTACATTGAGTATGCGCGTGGCTTTTACCGAAATCGGGGGTTGCGGCGGTTGCTCGTTGGCGTTCTTGAGCGCCGCGACACCGTTGCCCCAGGGTGGGAAACTAGTTTATCACCCGTTGCAACTGGATGTGCCGGAGCCGCCGGAGACTGTTGATCTTTTTTTCGTGGGTGGTGCCGTTTGCGCTCAAGATCAGAAAAGTGTTGAGTTGCTGGTCCGGTTACGGGAGAAGACCAAAACGCTGGTCGCTTTCGGTTCCTGCGCGGCTGTGGGCGGGATAATGCGCTTCTTCGTCCGGGGCGGACAAGAGCCGAAGCCGTGGCAGGCGACGCACCAACCACTTGGGCGATTTGTTGATTGCGACCTGTCGGTCGTCGGCTGCCCGCCGCCCGCGCGTAGCGTCGGGCGGCTTATCGTCAGCCTGTCCACCACCGCCAAAGGTAAATTTAATCTTTACAAAAAACTGACCACCATTAGTCATATCAGTTGTTTTAACCTGTTGGATGAGAATATCGATACCGGGCTTTGTACCGGTTGCGGACTTTGTGCGGTTTCCTGTCCCGGCTTGGCCATCGAAATGGTCGACCAGATACCGGAGTTCAGTGTGGAAAAGTGTATCCGGTGCGGGGTGTGCTACGCTTGCTGTCCTCAACTGATCAAACGGTGGCGAAAAGAGGAGCGGGAAGAGAACCGGGAAGTGCGGGGTTGCAAGTAGGCCGATCGCTGGTCATCGTAATTGAGGATGTATCTGGTATGGGATCGCCATCTGGGAATTGCGAGGACGGGACCCGGACGGGCGGAGGGGCGCAGGCGCGGTGATCTGCGTCGGCACATCGGGTTACAGCTACAAGGACTGAGTCGGGCCGGTCTACCCACCCGGAACGGCGAGTGGGGACATGCTCGACCGGTACGCGTCCGAGTTCAACTTTGCCGAGCTGAATTCACCTGTTACCGGCTCAACAAGAATTACCGTCCATCTGGTCTTTAGGCCGCCCGGCGCCATTCCAGCAGGCGGTTGGTCAAAAACCAGGTGACGCCGCCCGCCAGCAGGTAGCAAAGACTTAAGACCAGGGCCCCCGGATTGTGGATGCCGGCCAAAGCGGTCAGCAGCGGGCCGCCCAGCAGCGCGAAGCAGACCACCACCCCCAGCTTGAAGACGCCTTCCAGCTGTTCGAACACTAAAACCTCCCCGTTGTTTTCCAGCGGGTTTTTGGCGAACAGGAACCGGGCCAGGGCGTAAGCGCCGGCGGACAGGGCGACCAGGACACCGTAAAGGTAAACCGGGTTGTACTTGCCGAGCGCGTTGAAATCGATGACCCAAACGGGTACCGTTGCCAGAAGCGCGATATCGGAGAAAAGGTTGGGCCAAATCCAGTAGGGGGGATGGGCGTAATCCGAGACCCAGTAGTAAACGTTGACCTCCAGCAACGCGTACAGTCCCGCCGGAAAGAACAGGAAGATCAGGGCCAGGAGGCCGTTGCCCAGGGTGGTGCCGCTGACGGTGGCGATCAACACGGTGAAGCAGAAGACGAACGTCAGGACCAGGAAGCTGTGGAGCGCCCAGCCCCAGATGTCCGGCGTGCCGAACGGAAACGGAACGCCCGGGTTGACCCAAACCAGCAAGGTCATTAAGAGGGCGTTCACCCCGACAATGATCAGGATTTGCCCCAAGCCCACCACCACTTTGCTGAACAGGATGTCCCGCCGGGAATAGGGCATGGCCAGCAAAAGACCCAGGGTTTCCCGGTCCCGTTCCTGGCCCACGGTCATGGCGGCCAGGGCGACCGTGAAAAGGACCAGGCCGATCCCCACCAGGGCGTCCGCGGACCACACTCGAACGGCGAAAGCTTCGAATCCGTGCCAGTAGTGCCCTTCGGGCAGCGTCACCCCGGCTCTTAAGTAAGTCGTGATTGCGTTCTGCAGGGCGAACGTGGTCACGTAGGCGACAAAGCCGAAGAACAGGACGAAAAGCAGCCCGCTGTTCTTCCAGTCCTTCCAGGCCAGCGTCTTATTGGGCCAGAATCTTTTTAAGTTCATAGCCTTCGCCTCCCATCCGGTAAATAAAGATCTCCTCCAGGGAGATGTCCACGAAGTCCAGGAAAAGGGGCTGGAATGTCCGCAGCTCGGCCGCAAGCTCGTCGATGCCGTCCTGTGCAGTGATGCTGTAAACCCGGCCTTCTCGCTCGACGTTCAGGACGCTGGTCTTCTGCAAAACGTCCGCGGGAAGGGGGTTCTCGAATGCCGCCTGGATTTTGCGCACCTTGTGCTTTAAGTCTTCCAGGCTTTCGTTGAACAAGAGCCGGCCCTGGTGGATGACGGCCAGGCGGTCAGAGATGCGTTCCAGTTCGTGCAGGTTGTGCGTGGAGATGAAAACGGTAGTGCCGTTTTGGGCCACTTCGTCCATCAGGATGGTCAAGAACTGCCGGCGCAGCACCGGGTCCAGGCCGGCGGTGGGTTCGTCCAGGACCAAGAGGGCCGGCCTAAAGGCCAGGTTCAGGATGATCGCCAACTGGGTGCGCATTCCCTTGGATAGGTTCTTGACCTTGGCGTTTTCCGGCAGGTCAAACACCCGGCAGAGTTCCTCGAAACGTTCCGGACTCCACGTTTCATAGGACTCCCGGTAAAGCCGGAACATGTCCTTGACCTTGAAACCGGGGTAGTAGCGCTGGTAATCGGCCAGGTAGCCGATCCTGGATTTTATCCGGGGATCCTGAAGCACCGAGCGCCCGTCGATGGAGACCCAACCCCGGGTGGGCAGCAGGAGGCCCATGATGATCTTGATCAGCGTGGTTTTACCGGCGCCGTTCGGTCCCACCAGGCCGAAGATCGTGCCCGGCGGCACTTCGAGATTGATGTTCTCCAGCGCCGTGTTTTCCCGAAAGGTCTTCGTCAACCCGTGAATGACAATATTCACTTTAGGCCCTCCCCGATGCCAAGCTCCTGCATAAGTTGCCTGACCAGCGCCACAATCCGCTCCCGGTCCAGTCCCAGGTAGTGCGCCTCGACCAGGATTTTGCGCAAGTTTTCCCGAAACTCACCCATCTTCTCCTCGTCCTCCCGCACCCGATAATCCAGGCACACGAAGGTGCCCTTGCCCCGCAGCGTTTCGACGACCTTCTGCCGCTCCAGTTCCTGGTAGGATTTCTGAATGGTGTTGGGGTTAATCGCCAACCGTCCAGCCAGCTCCCGGACCGAAGGCAGCCGGTCACCGGGTTGCAGCACACCCCGGAGGACGGCCTCTTTGACCTCCTGCACCAGTTGCTGGTAGATGGGGGTGCTGCTGCGCTGGTCGATATTGAACAAAGCCGCTCACCTGCCTTGCGGAGTGTCTGAAGTGTACTAGGATAACTAGTACATATATAGCATTGTCCGGGAATCGTGTCAAGAGGTTTTTTTTGGGGCGAGTGACCCAAACCTTGATTAATGGCCGCCGGGATTGTACATTAATTAAGGTGGATGGAGGTTTTTATGAACGGCAGGCTTTTGATCGCCATCTGCGGCGCCAAGTCGGCCGCCCGGTGCAGTCGACTGCTGGGGCGGCCGGGGTCGTCCCTGCCGGGCAAGGTCGCCCTGAGCCTTTATCCCGGAACGCTCAGGCAGCTGGCCGCCCGGGCGCAGCGGGGGGTGGTCCTGGTCACCGGCACCAACGGCAAGACGACCACGAACAACATGCTGGCCCGCATCTTGCGGGAGGCGGGCTACCGGGTCGTGTGCAACCGGGAGGGCGCCAACCTGGTCACGGGGGTGACGACGGCGTTTGTCCGGGAAGCTGACGGCTGCGGCCGGCTGCGGTTTGACTACGCGGTCCTGGAAGTGGACGAAGCCGCTTTTCCGGGAGTGGCCGCCCAGGTCAATCCGCAGGCGGTGGTGGTCACCAATTTCTTTCGCGACCAACTGGACCGTTACGGAGAACTCGACACGACCGTCGCGCTGATCCGCGAAGCCCTGAAAAGGCTGCCCCGGGTCCGGCTGGTCATAAACGCCGACGACCCGCTCGTGGCCCAGTTCGGCCTGCTGGGGCCGCGTACGGCCCACTTCGGCTTGGCCCCGCACACCCGGGTGGTGGAGGGCGGCCGGCACACCCGGGAGGCGCGGTTTTGTCCTCAGTGCGGCACCACCCTGCAGTATTCCTTTTACCACTACAGCCAGTTGGGCCTGTTCCGTTGTGCCGGGTGCGGTTTCCGCCGGCCCGAACCGGGGGTGGAAGCGTTGCAGGCCCGTTACCAGGGCGAAGGGGTGTCCTGCCTCATCCGGACGGGGGACGCGGAATACCGGCTGGAGATGCAGACCCAGGGGTTTTACAACTTGTACAACGCCCTGGCCGCCTTTGCCGCCGGGACCCTTTTGGGGTTGGACCCCGGCCGGGTGATCGAAAGCCTGGAGACCTACGAGCCGGCGGTCGGGAGGCTGGAGCGCTTCCGCTACCGGGACAAGCCGGTGTTTTTAAACTTAGTAAAGAACCCGGCCGGCTTCAACGAGGGCTTGAACCTTTTGCCGGCCAATCCGGGAACCAAGGACGTCTTCATCGCCATAAACGACAACGTGGCGGACGGCCGGGACGTCTCCTGGCTCTGGGACGTCGACTTCGAGATGCTGGAGACGGTGCAGGAGAAAGTGCCCCGGTTCGTGTGCGGCGGCCTCCGGGCGGAGGACATGGCGGTGCGGCTGAAATACGCCGGCGTGGACCCGAAGAAGATCGCGGTGCAGCCGAACCTGAAGGCGGCCGTGGGCGCGACCCTGGACGGCCCCGGGGAGGCGGCGTACTTCTTTGCCACCTACACGGCGCTCTGGCCGGTGGAGAGGATTCTGAGGCCGAGGCTGACCCCGGAAGGGAGGGCGGACCATGCTGGTCGCGGGTCATCTGTATCCTGACCTCTTGAACCTGTACGGGGACCGGGGAAACCTGACCGCTTTCGCCCGGCGGTGTTCGTGGCGGCAGATTCCGGTTGCCGTACGGGAGATACCGCTCGGGGAACCGGTGGACTTTCGGGAACTGGACTTTCTGTTCGTCGGCGGGGGTTCCGACCGGGAACAGGGAATCCTGGCGGAAGATCTGATAAGGCGGCGGGACAATCTGGAAGCGGCCGTTGAGGACGGGCTGGTGGTGCTGGCGATTTGCGGCGGCTACCAGGTTCTCGGCCACTACTACCAGCTTGCCGAGGACAAGGTGGTCCCGGGCCTGCGGCTGCTCGACTTCTACACGCGGGCCGGCGCGAGGCGGCTCATCGGGAACTGTGCGGTGGAGCTTGAACTTGACGGACGCCCGGTACGGGTGGCCGGATTCGAGAACCATTCCGGCCAGACCTTCCTGGGCCAGGTCGAGCCCCTGGGCCGGGTGCTGGCCGGTTACGGCAACAACGGCGCCGACGGGCTGGAGGGGGCCCGCTACCGCAACGTTTTCTGCTCCTACCTGCACGGCCCCCTGCTCCCCAAGAACCCCCGGCTGACCGACCACCTCATCTCGCTGGCCCTGCAGCGGCGGGGCCTGGACCCTTTCTTAAGCCCCTTGGACGACCGCCTGGAAGAGCAGGCCCGCACCGCCGTCCTGAACCGGCTCAAGGTGCGCTAGACCCAACCCCGAAAATAGGCAAGACCGTAGAATTCTTCAAACACTGTCGTCGACCTCCCCCTTGCGGACGGACCGGTAGGAAACGGCGGGAATCTGCAGGTCTTTGCGCTGCTGGTGCCTTAAGCCCGCTGCCGTCAAGAGCCTCGATGATGCCGCCGGCTCTTGCTGCAGATGCTCTGGCAGTCGGGGTTCTCATGAGCTCATATTCTGTTACAATGACCATACGGTGACGGACGCCTCTAGTGCTGCTGCTAACCACACACGCACAGCAAACAGGGGCGTCTTTCCTTTCTATAATGATATGGCCATTATATCCAGCAGACTCCGGTCAGGCAATCCCGTCAGCTTTCGGACGTTTTAGGGTAGCTCTAACATCAAGAAAAGCTACCGGCTCGGCTGGCGAGTGTTACGTGTGTTTTTCAATCGAATCAACCGGCTAAAATAACGGTTCCAAATCATGAAAGACCGCCCACACCCAGATAGTAAATACAAATACTGCTAGAAATAATAGCCAGGCAAGACCCGTTTTATCCTTCTTCAGAGCAACGGACGCACCCACCAAAAACAAAGGAAATAGGAGTGGATATCCTTTAAATAAAGGCAATAAACTTAAGTACAGTGCAAAGGGCAAATACAGTATTGCACCCAATATCAGCCATTTGGGCCGCTTCTTTATCAATCCTATAAGTGATATCAGAAGCGATATCGGCCAACACCAAAATAACACAAATAGCACCATTGTTAATGGAGGGTTCATTTTTGCTTTCCTCTCATCCTGTTTATCTCCTGCATAAGGTTATGGGACCGCGCACAATGCGCGCGGTCCCATAAATACTCAATTCACAAACACTCTTCCATGCAATAGACCGCTAAACTCACCCCAGTGATCCCAATCTGCATACCAAGCTGCCACCCCACTATTTGTTCCGGATAAAGTCACATGGTGCCAGGCCCAGGTATACTTGTTAGGATCTAGAAAATCATTGTTCCAGTATTGTGCCTCGCACTTCGTGTTAATGACAGTATTGCCTGCGCTGTACCAAGGGCTGTAGCTTGTTGACCAACTTGTATACCAGTAAGTACCAATTGGAGAGGGTTGGGCAGTCCAAAATACATACCAGTGATTGTTTCGAAACACGGTACCATTCGCATACACAGTCCAACGAAGTCGATTTGTGGTGCTGGCAAGTTCATATTGAGGAAGATGATCTCTTGTAACTAATCTTACTTGTATTTCGTAAGTTCCTGGTTTAATAGAGCTTATGCTGCTTGCTTCATCATCGTAAGTTTCAAGCTCATCCCTTGGTGTCAATAGCTCAACTTTGTAAGTTCCTGCTTCAACATCAACGGTTATGTCAAATACGATTTCTGGTGTTCCTGCTTTCTTTGTTCCCATAGTTCTGACTGAAACACGTCCATCTGGGTAGATTATTGCGCTGACTTGATCCAAAACTAAGTCACTAGCTGGGTCTGCCTCCAAAACACGAACACTTACGTGTTCATCCTTTAAATCGCTTTTTCCAAAAGCCCCGTTGAACGGTACGAGGCTCAACATTAGAGCTAACATCAGCATTAACGCAATTCTTTTCCGAGTGATCACAGGATATTACACTCCTTTCAAAATGAATTGACACCACAATCATCAGTTACTCGCGCTCTCAACCCCGGAAGACCATCGCCTGATTACCACCTCCCTGTAAGTTCCTCAGGATGCAGCCTTTTGCTACCTCCTTTTCCTTCAAAGTCCCGGTAACCCACGGGAGCAAGGCTGAAAACCTGTAACCCACCCGAAACCTTTGCGCATCCACCATAACAAACCGTAACCATTTTGTCTCAATTTTTGCCCGAAATGGTGGCGTACGCCCCTGAGACGTAGAGATTTTGGTACGAAACCTATTGAAACGAGAATGAACACTTACCGGTTTGCAGAGGCAATCTGTTAGGGCTACCCTAAAACGTCCGAAAGCTGACGGGATTGCCTGACCGGGGTCTGCTGGATATAATGGCCACATCATTGAGAAAGGAAAGACGCCCCCTGTTTGCTGTGCGTGTGTGGTTAGCAGCAGCACAAGAGGCGTCCGTCACCGCATGGTCATTGTAACAGAATATGAGCTCATTGAGAACCCCAACAGGGGTGTTTTTTGTGAGGAGCGCGGAGCAGATACCCTGTCCCTGCTGTAGCGGGCGGTTGAAGGCAATTGGCAGCCGTAAGCGGAGTTGTATCGACAGCCTGGGGGACAAAATCATCCTCGTCATCCGCCGCCTTCGTTGTGTTGCGTGCCGTCGCATCCACCACGAACTGCCGGACCTGCTGGTGCCGTACAGGCGTCACATAAGAGAAAGCATTGAGGCAGCCGTGGGCGGTGTAGCGCCGCGGCCGATGACTCCACCTTGTGGCGCTGGCGGAGCTGGTTTTGGGCACTGGCTGCGTATTTCCTCGGTTGCCTTACCGCTCTTCAGCCGCCCGTTATGCGCTAGCGTCTGCGGAAGGCCGATCCACCCTTCCCGGGTCCGCGCTCCACAGGATCTGGCAGTTGGTAGGGGATGGCGTGAGCTGGCTGGCCAGAGTTGTCCGCCCGGTGGCCAATGCTAATCTTTGGGTACAGACCCGTTCGGCATTCCTGTCCTGACGGCTCCTGTATAGACTCGTGCCAAATCAACTATCGAGGAGGGCGTTTGGCATGAGAGACCACCGGAAGGCCGAAGAAATCGCCGCCGAGCGAATACAGCTTTTGTCCCCGCTGTTGGCGGAAGGCGTGGATGCGGCCAAAGCCAAAATACTTAAGGCCCAGATTTGCGCACAGACCGGGATATCCGAGCGTACCTTGCGCCGGTACCTGGCCCGGTACCGGGAAAACGGGTTCGGGGGCCTCAAGCCCAAGGGTAAAGGTGAACGCCTGAACAGGGAGGCCGTCCCGGCCAACGTTCTGGAGCAGGCCGTCCTTTTGCGCCGCGAGGTGCCGGGAAGAAGTGTCGCGCAGATCATTCAGGTCCTGGAGTGGGAAGGGCTCGTTGAACCCGGTCGGATCAAACGCAGCACCTTGCAGGAGAAACTGGTGGAGAAGGGCTACAGTGCCCGGCACATGCGCATGTACGCGGATACCGGCGTTGCCGCCCGGCGGTTTCAGAAGCGGTACCGCAACCAGCTCTGGCACTCGGACATCAAGTATGGGCCGTACCTGCCCATCGGCCCGGATGGCGCCAGGAAACAGGTCTATCTGGTATCCTTCTTTGACGACGCCACCCGCTTCATTGTGCACGGAGAGTTCTACCCCACCTTGGAGCAGCGCATTCGTCGAGGACTGTTTCCGCCAGGCGATCCGGAAGTACGGGACGCCTGAAGCGGTGTTTTTTGACAACGGTAAACAGTACCGGACCAAATGGATGACCCGGGCTTGCGCCAAGATGGGGATCCGGTTGCTTTTTGCCAAGCCGTATGCTCCGGAAGCAACGGGCAAGGTGGAGCGGTTCAACCGAGTGGTGGATGCCTTCCTGGCCGAGGCGGCCCTGGAGAAACCGCAGTCGCTGGACAAGCTCAATGCGCTGTTTTGGGTCTGGTTGGAGGAGTGTTACCAGAACAAGCCCCATTCAGCTCTGGAGAACAACCGGAGCCCGGCTGCCGCTTACCAGAGTGACAGCAAGGCGATCAGGTTTTTGGATGCCGAAACTGTCGCATCTGCTTTTCTGCACTGCGAGGACAGGAAGGTTGACAAGGCGGGCTGCATCAGCTTCGCGGGCAAAAAGTACGAGGTCGGTCTGAATTTTATCGGCTGCAAGGTGGATGTCGTCTACGACCCGGCTGATACCGCCGCCCTGACCATCGAGTACGAGGGGCACGCCTTTACGGTTAAGCCACTGGTCATTGGCGAGCAGACCGGCAAGCGTCCGCGACTGCCAGAGCATCTGCAGCAAGAGCCGGCGGCATCATCGAGGCTTTTGACGGCAGCACGCTTAAGGCACCAGCAGCGCAAAAACCTGCAGATTCCCGCCGTTTCCTACCGGTCAACTCGCAAGCGGGAGGTCGACGGCAGTGTTTGAAGGATTCTACGGTCTTGCCCATACCCCGTTCACCCGTGACATTCCGACAGGCCAGTTGTACCCGTCCGTGATGCTGGAAGAGACACTGGGCAGACTGGAACATGCCGCCAAGCGCCAACTGTTTATTGTGTTCACTGGGGACAGCGGGACCGGTAATACCACCGCCATCCGGCGGTTCAAGGATACCCTCGACCCGGCCCGGTTTCTGGTTATGTACCTGGCAGATTCCAAGCTGACGCCCCGGCATTTCTACAAAGGCCTGCTGGAACAGTTGGGGTGCGAAGCCAAGTTCTACCGGGGCGATGCCAAGCGCCAACTGCACCGGGAGATCGAGTTGATGCGGGGCGTTCATTCCTTGCAGCCGGTGGTGATCATGGATGAAGCCCACTTGTTAGATAAGGAGATGCTGGAAGAGGTCCGGTTTCTCCTCAACTTCAAGATGGACTCCATAAGCCCCATGGCCCTCATCCTGGTCGGGCAGAGCGAGCTTTTAGAACGGCTCCGACTCCAGGCCTACGCCGCCATCCGGCAACGCATCGACTTGCAGTGCAGACTAACCTACCTGGACAGGGCGCAAACCGGCGAGTACGTAAAACGGCACCTGGCCTACGCCGGTGCGGACCGAGACATCTTCTCGGATGGGGCGTTGGATGAGGTCTTTCGTTTCTCAGCCGGAGCCCCGCGATTGATCAACAAGGCCTGTACCCATTGCCTGATTTACGGGGCGCAGAACGGCAACCGAATCGTTGACGACCATATGGTAAAGCGGGTGATTCAGGGAGAGCTCATATAGCTCTCCCTGCTCCGCCCGCCGATGATTGCCGGCCAACTGTCCGGTCAATTCTTGGACAATTAACACCGTCTATCCCCGGACATTATAGGCTGGCCGTAACAGCAATCCCCCAAAAGGGAAAGGGGCCTTTTTGCCCCTTTCCCAAGTATTTGATCTCTATTTTCTCCTTAGCTCTTCCGGCGTTTCCGGCTGGTGCCAGAACAGCCAACTGGCCGGCTGTGCAACCATCACGGCGGCCAACAGAGCCGTCTGGCTGGCGAATGTCAGCAATAGTTTCTTCACCTTCTCACCTCCCCCCGGCGCGTAAAGATTCCCAACCCAGCAGCCAGGAACTGGTCCACAGCGTTTATTGCCCGGTAACCCCAGGGCGTGACGGTGAAGGCCTGAATGAGCAGTCCCAGGCCGCCCGCTACAATCAATTCCGGAGAAATGTTGTTTCGGATGCCCAGGTGGAGGAGAAGAAGGTAAAAACCCAGCACGAAAAAGGCCCAGGCTTTCAAGCGCCGTTTTTCCCGGTGACTTTTTATCGGGCGTGCGGACGTGTCCGCGGGTACATAGAGCAAAACGGCTAATGCGGCCACACACAGAACGGCAAGGACGAGGGGGAAGGGATGAAAAGAAATTTGGCTGGTGAGCAGGACGCTGGTGGCGCCGGCCAGCATAAAGGTACTCAGAGAGCTTAACAGGCAACGGTCAAACGCCCGGCAGTGCGCTCCGCCCGCCGGCAGTCGGAAAAATGCCGCGGTTCCCGCCGCCATCCAGGTGGCCGGGCCGATCCCAAGCAGAAAAGGTATGATGGCTAAGGCCGTGAGCTGAACCAACCCGCCTAGGACGGCTTCCAGACCGTAGGCCAGAACCTTTAGCCGGGCCGGATCCAGCTCAAGCTCGGTCTGCAGATAAACCGCCGATTGTTCGGCCCAACGCCGGATCACGGCGCCACCCCCCGCAACGGAAACCATACGGTAAACGTGGTTGGATTATCACCGACTTCCACCCGTCCCCCGATGCCGGTCACCACTTCCCATACCAGGGCAAGGCCCTGGCCCCGGCCCGTACCCCGGGTAGAGAAATCGGGGTTGAAGATCCGCTCCCGGTGTTCGGGAGCAATTCCCAGGCCGCTGTCACTAATGCGCACGATCAAGTATTTGTCGTATTGCGCTATGGCACACATTACTTTCCGTTGCGCAGCCGGCAAGGGTGTCACGGTTTCGAAGGCGTTATCCAGGAGATTGCCCAGTACGCCGACCAGGGCGTAGGCGATGGATACTGGTAGCGGGCCGAAGGCATTTTCCACATCCAGCTCGAAGTCCACCCCCTGCGCCGCAGCTTGATGAACCCGAACCTGCAGAAAAGCCGCCAGCACGGGGTCATTGCCTTGAATCGCCTCATTGGCGTTGGCGCCAACCCGGATCATTTCGCCCAGGTATTTGCGCCCCATTTCTTCGCGCCCGGTTTGAAACAGGGCTGCCAGTGCCTGAAGGTGATTCACCAAATCGTGCCGCTGCGCCCGCACCACCTGGAGAAAGCCGTGGGCCGTCTCCACTGCTCTCTTCTGTTCGTCCAGCATGAAACGGCGGGCCTCATTGGCCATTATCCACCCGACGAGGGCCAGGACCAGCATATAGTGCAAGAGAATGAACACCGCCGCGATCACTAAGCCTTGTGACCAGAGGAGCAAACCGTGGAATTGCAGAACTTGAACAACAAGGGCGATTCCGAGCAATTGGCATAGTATGGCGGCCAGCAAGAGTGAGCCTGCCCGGGAAAAGTGTTGCTGATTAGGCCATGTATGCTGGCTGTTTTCAGCAACAGGCCTTTTTGAACGGAACCTCACGCGTACTACCTCGTCCCATTTTGAGTATATCGTAACATCCCGCGGACGATATTCAGGGGGGTTTAAAACCGAAATGCAGAAATAATGACCCGAAATGTAGTTTTACTGACCCGGAACAAAAGGCAAGGCTTCCAGTCGTCTCTTGAATTCCGCCAAGTTATTGCGGCTAAGAAACGCTTCTTTGGCGCAATTGCGAAAGACAATTCTAAGACTGTAATTAGTCCATGCCTCAACCTTGGCCACCCAATCAAGGTTTACCAAATAGGAGCGGCTAGTGCGCAAGAAGTTGGGGTAACGGACCAGTTGATCTTCGATTACCGCCAAACTCTGGCGGGCGGCAAATGTTGCGGTTTCGGTATGGACAATAGTCCTCTTTCTTTTGTCAGATTCGATGAAGATGATTTCTTCTAACCTGATTATCTGGAACTCTTCTTTGTGAGAGAGAACAAGGCGACCGGCCTGACGCTGCGGAGCCATCCTTTCTCGCACCCGGGCAAGGGTTTTGGCTAGGCGCAAACGGTTGTAAGGCTTAAGGAGGTAGTCCACCGAACCCAGATCAAACGCTTCGGGGGCGTGTTGTCGATCTACGGTCACGAAGACGATGAACGGCCTAAGGTCGGCGAGAAGCAGTTGCCGGGCCACCTCCAGCCCGCCCAATCCGGGAAGGCCGATGTCCAGGAAGACCAAGTCGGGATGAAAGCGGGTAACCAGATCCAGCGCTTCCGGCCCGCTCCCGGCTTCGGCTATAACCGCCACGTCGCCCGCCTCATCCAGTAGTTGCCTCAGGTATTCCCGTTCAATGACTTGGTCCTCAACCACCACCGCTCTAAGCATTCCTGCACTCACCCACTTTGAGCAGTTCTTTGTCCCGGGACAGGCCGGAAACGATATAGGAACCAGGCCACCACAGCCATCAGGATGAGTTCCGGCCAGGCCAGAATGATGCGTAACCAGGAATCCGCCCAGAGATCCCTTAACTCAGTCACGCCAACGGCCCGAGCCAGCAAGGGTATAATAATAACTTGGACTGCGGCAAAGCTGCCGAAGGCAAACAGCGTACCGATCAAACCTCGGAGAAAGGGAAGCCGATAGAAAACAACGATGAGGATAGTGAACACCAGTACGCCAATTAATGAATGAACACCGTAGGGTAGCGGCAACGCCCGCACACCCCATGCCGCAAGAGCCGATAGAACAGCAGCCGGAAATATCAACTGGAATCTCCAGCGTACCCCGAGGAGGGCGCCCGCTAGGCTGAGCAAAACTACGCTCTCGGGTATGGAATGCAACACAACGGCCGCCAATGGCATCCGATCCACGGCCGCACCCTCCATATACTACTATTGCTTCTTTAATTCGGCAGATATTCCCACAATCCTTCACGCTTAAAGAACTTCCCTCCTGACCTCAGCTACAAACTTCTGCCAAAACGGCTTAATCAGGATGTCATAAAGTAACAAGCTAAAAATCAGATAAAATCCCGCTGTAACCGTCAAATAAGGGATAGCAAGGTGTCATATTAAGGATCAACCGACCTGCTGCCAAAATAGAAGCAAGCCCTGCCTGTCGGCAGGCAGGAGGAGTGAAAACATGCGGACAGTCAGAGTCACTGAGGATACGCAGGTGGAAACGGTATGGTCCGGTGAATGTCCGGCCGTTTCAGCCGGCGAATACGGCCTGAAGCTGTTTTTCGAGGGCAGAAAAAGACCGCTAATGATTGTTTTCTCCGGCCAACACTGCATTGCCGACACGCTTGAGCTGTTGAACTTTCTGTGGGCCGAAGCCCTCTATGATGAAAACCTCCCTGCCTGTGCCGGGCCCGGCACAGCAGACAGGGACAACGGGAACCCGCATGAAGACCCGGAACGATACATTGTTGACGACAGAATCCCTTGCTGCATACCAGACGATGCCGACGACTTTTGAAAGGGGGCTGAATACGCTGCGGGGATAACCATAGGGGAACAGGAAAATGGAACGGCATTTTGGGTATTTCATACGATAGAGTGGAGTCTGTCGGCGTAACAGGCAAGTTCAAAAATATTTATTACGGTTTGGCATACAGCGGTCACGGCGTCAATTCCTCTTTCATGTTCGGGAATATTATTTCCAGCATGTACCACGGCATGCCTCACGGTTGGGAAAAAACCGCCTATGCCAATCACAAACTTTCGTTCATCCCCCCAGAGCCATTCAAATGGTTCGGTGTTCAAGGCGTAATGAAGTATTATCAGTGGCTCGACCGAAGATAAAGTATACTTCTAACAACACCACCCAACAAAGCGTGCACCTGAAGCTGGGGACTGCCGCTGCGCGGCGTGCGCACATCCCAAGCAGTTTTCCACGCCTGAGCCTTTTGGGTTGGACGGCTTAGCCGTCCCCGCCCCAGCACAGGTAACGCAAACCGTTCATAACGGCATTAAAGACCCGGATCCCCCGTACTTTTCGTACTCGCGCACCGTCACGGTAAACTAGAGAAGACAAAAAAGCTTGCCGCCCGGGGAATAGTCTGTTAGGATGGGCGTAGTAATACTGTATACACCATACATTGTGCACTGGGAGGCGGGCCGGATGAATTACCTCGTGACCTGGGTCGAGGGCGACGAAGTGGTATACCGGTTTGTCCCCGCGGATGAGCTGCCGGAAATACTGGAGACCGATAAGCACTACATCGTCATCCCCTTGCACTGATTAGTGGTTGGTGGTCAGTCGTCGGTCACCGGGGCTGTCCACTGGTTCGCGGCCAATGTACCTTGAACGAGGTTCCTTTTCCTGGTCCAACCGCCGGCCACTGTAATGGTCGTCAGCCTCCAGTCGTAGCCCCCCCGGTTCTTCCAAAGTGCTTTGCTTTCACCTGGTTTCCTCCCCGGGTCGCACACTGACCACCCAGTAAGTTCCAGTCAATCGTTTTGACCCAGGATTTTGCCACGGCTCAACCACCGACCACCCATCACCCTTCTTCCCGACCACCGACCACTAATTCTTTTTCCCCGAAACCGGCGCATATACTGGTACCGTGAACTACTTGGCTTGCGGGAGGCAGGACATGCGTTTTCTCCACCACCTGGAAGAGTATCGTGCGGCCAGGAGAAAGCTCGAGTGGCAGGGGACCTTCAGGGACTACCTGGAGGTGGTGCGCCGCCGGCCTTGGGTTTGCCAGCTCAGTCACTCCCGGATCTTCCGGATGGTCATGGCGGCCGGGGTGGAGAAAGTAGAAGGTGTAAAACAATACAAGTTTTTTGCCCGGGAACTGTTCGGGCTGGACGAGACCCTGGAAAAGCTGGTGGACGAATACCTGCACCCGGCGGCCCGCCGCCTGGATGTGCGCCACCGCATCCTGCTCCTGATGGGTCCGGTGAGCGGCGGCAAGTCCACGCTGGTCACGCTCTTGAAGCGGGGCCTGGAGGAGTACAGCCGCACGGAAGAGGGCGCGGTGTACGCGATCAAGGGCTGCCCGATGCACGAGGAACCCCTGCACCTGATCCCGGCCGCGGTCCGGGACGCCTTCGCCCGGGAATACAACCTGCACATCGAGGGGGAATTGTGCCCGGCCTGCCGCTTGCGGGTGGGAACGGAGTACGGCGGCCGGATCGAGGAGGTCCCGGTCGAGCGCATCTTTTTGTCCGAGGAACGGCGGGTGGGGATCGGCACCTTCGCCCCCTCGGACCCTAAATCCCAGGACATCGCCGAGTTGACCGGGAGCATCGATTTCTCGACCATCGCCGAGTACGGGGCCGAGTCCGACCCCCGGGCGTACCGGTTTGACGGGGAACTGAACATCGCCAACCGGGGCCTGATGGAGTTCCAAGAGATGCTCAAGTGCGACGAGAAATTCCTTTGGAACCTCTTGAGCCTCTCCCAGGAGGGAAACTTCAAGGCCGGGAGGTACTCCCTGATCAGCGCGGACGAGATGATCGCCGCCCATACGAACGAGTCCGAGTACCGGGCCTTTGTCGCCAACCGGAAGAACGAGGCCCTGGTGTCCCGCCTGCTGGTGATGCGGATTCCCTACAACCTCCGTGTTTCCGAAGAGGTCCGGATTTACCGGAAGCTGATCGGCCAGAGCGATCTTAGTGATGTGCACCTGGCCCCGTACGCCCTGCGGGCGGCGGCCGTCTTCTCGGTGCTCTCCCGGCTTCGGGAGTCGCGGAAACCGGGGCTGGACCTGGTGAAAAAGATGCGCTTGTACGACGGGGAGGAGGTCGAGGGCTTCGGCCGCCGGGACCTGGCTGAACTCCGGAGTGAGCATCCGGACGAGGGGATGACCGGGGTCGACCCCCGCTACGTGGTCAACCGGCTGTCGTCCGCGCTGATCCGGAGCGAGACCGGGTGCCTCAACGCGCTGGAGGTGCTGCGGGCGCTGCGCGAGGGACTGGACCAGCACCCGTCCATCGGGCGGGAGGAACGGGAACGTTTGCTGAACTTCATCGTCACCGCCCGTCAGGAATACGATGAGTTCGCCCGGCGCGAGGTGCAGCGCGCTTTTACCCACTCCTACGAGGATTCGGCCCGGGTCCTATGCGAGAATTACCTGGACAACGTGGACGCCTTCTGCTGCCGGGCGGCGGTTCATGACCCCGTGACCGGCGAGGAACTGGAACCGGATGAAAAGCTCATGCGTTCCATCGAAGAACAGATCGGAATTACGGAAAACGCGAAGAAAGCCTTCCGCGAAGAGATCCTGATCCGCATCTCGGCCGTTTCCAGGAAGGGCGAGCGGTTTGACTTTACCCGCCACCCGCGGCTGCGGGAAGCGATCGAGAAGAAGCTCTTCGCCGACCTGAAGGACGTGATCAAAATCACCACCTCCACCCGCAACCCCGATCCCTTGCAAGTCCAGAGAATGGAAGATGTCCGGAACCGGTTGACGGCCGACCGCGGGTTCTGCCCGGTCTGCGCGGCGGAGCTCTTGCGCTACGTCGGCAGTCTGCTAAACCGGTAGCCGGGTTTGTATGGGGAGGCCGGTTGAATTGCGGGTAACGAAAGCGGCAACGGCTGATCGTGCTGAACCGGCAGCCGGGCTTGTTTGGGGAGGCCGGCGGCAGTGAAACGGTTTACGATCGAACACGAAGACTGGTCCCTGCACCGGAAGGGCCTGCGGGATCAGCAGCGGCACCGCGAGAAGGTGCGCCGGGCCATCCGGGAGCACCTGTCCGACATCGTCAGCGAGGAGAGCATCATCGTTTCGGATGCGGACCGGCCGGTCAGGATCCCGGTGCGGGCCATCCGGGAATACCGCTTCCGTTTCGATCAGAACCGACGGAAGCAAGTCGGCCATGGCGGGGGTGGGGTGGAAATCGGCGACATGGTGGCGGGCGGCTGCCCGGCCGTCTGGGGCGGCAAAGGCGCCGGCAGTGAACCGGGCATCGAGTACTATGAAGCGGAAGTGACTCTCGACGAGTTATCGGCGCTGATGTTCGAAGACCTGCACCTGCCCAACCTGCGCGACAAACCGCAGCCGCGGCTGGTCACCGACAGCGTGGACTTTCGTGATGTGCGCCCCAAGGGTTTGGCGGGAAACCTGGACCGCCGCCGGACCATCAAGGAGGTGCTCCGGAGAAACACCCTGAATGGGCGCCCGGGCTTACAGGTCGCCCCCGAGGACCTCAGGTACCGGACCTGGCATACCGTCCGCCAGTCCGAATCCGCCGCCGTGGTCCTGGCCATGATGGACACCTCCGGTTCAATGGGTCCGTTCGAAAAACAAATCGCCCGGACGTTTTTCTTCTGGACGGTCCGTTTCCTGAGAACGCGGTACGACAGCGTGGAAACGGTGTTCCTGGCTCACCACACCGAAGCCCGGGAGACCACGCCGGAAGGGTTTTTTTCCCGGGGAGAGAGCGGCGGCACGCGCTGTTCGTCGGTCTACCGCCTGGCCCTGGACATTGTGGCTGAACGCTACCCGCCGCGGCAATACAACATATACGCCTTCCATTTCTCGGACGGCGACAACCTCACCTCCGACAACGAACTGTGCGCCGCCCTGGCGACGCAACTGGCCGGGGTCTCGAACCTCGTCGGCTACGGGGAAATCGAAGGCTCGTACTACTACACGAGCACCCTGCGCAGCGTCTTCAAGAAGATCGCTGATCCCCGCTTTGTGACGGTGGTGCTGCGGGACAAGGGCGAGGTATACGGCGCCCTGCGGACTTTCTTCCAGGCCCGCTCGTGAGCGAAGGGGACGGTCCGGACGCCTGACAAGGGGGGGGGGGGGAGCTCTTGTACGACCTGGAACCGGCCGAAGGCGGTACGGTGCCACGTGGCTGACAAGGAGGGAAAAGCGGTTTGTGCGACCTGGAACACCTTGAAAGAGACATCGAGGAGATAATGGCGGTCGCCCGGGAGTGCGGCCTGGATTTCCGCGACATGCACTTCGAAATCTGTCCGCCCGAGGTGCTCTACAGCTTCGGCGCCTACGGGATGCCCACCCGGTTCGGCCACTGGAGTTTCGGGAAGGCCTACCAGCGCATCAAGGCGGAATACGACCATAATTTAAGCCGGATGTACGAGATGGTGATCAATACCGACCCGTGCTATGCCTTTTTGCTTCAGGGCAACTCCCGGATTCAGAACCGGCTGGTGATCGCCCACGTCCTCGCGCACAGCGACTTCTTCAAACACAACGCTTACTTTGCACGGACCGCGCCGCGGACCGCGCTGGACAGTATGGCCGCCGCCGCCGGCCGGTTTCGAGGTTACGAAGAAGCCTGCGGGCGGGACCGGGTGGAGCAGTTCCTGGACGCGGCGCTGGCGGTTGCCGAACACGTCGATTACCCCAGGCATCCGGCGTACGCCGGGCGGGCGGGCGCCGGTGAGTCGGCCGACCACCCGAAAAACGACTTCCTGGGGTTCATCGCCCGGTTCGCTCACCATCTGGACTCCTGGGAGCGGGACATCCTGGCCGTTGTCCGGGACGAGTCGCTGTACTTCCGGCCGCAGTCGGCCACCAAGTTGTGCAACGAGGGCTGGGCCACCTTCTGGCACCTGGAGATCATGCGCCGCCTGGAGCTCACGGAGGCGGAAGCGGTTGATTTCGCACGGATGCACGCCCAGCTTGTCCAGCCTTTGCGTTTGCAGGTGAACCCCTACCTCCTGGGCCTGTCGATCTTCGCCGACATCGACCGGCGTTGGGGGCGGGACGCCGTTTTTGAAGCGCGGGTCACCAGTGACGACGCGGGGTTTTTGCGCAACCACCTGACCGAGGAACTGGTCCGGGAAATGGGCCTTTTTGTATTCCGCAGGATCGGCTACGAATGGCGGGCCGTGGAAAAGGATTGGCGGGTGGTGCGCGACACCCTGGTGCAAAACCTCTTCAACTGCGGCCACCCGTACATCCTGGTGGAGACGGGCGACTTCAACGGCCGCGGGGAACTCTACCTCAAACACCACTATGAGGGAGTGGAACTGGACGTTCACTACCTGGAAAAAACGCTGCCGTTGGTCCATCGGCTCTGGGGCCGCCCGGTGCACCTGGAAACGGTCCTTGAGGAAAAGGAAATGCTCTTTTCGTTTGTCGGCGATAAAATCAGCAAACGCTTGATATAATCCTGGTCCGTGCAGGCAAACTAGGGGAAAAGCGCACGGGGAGTGATGCGTGCTTTGCGCCCGATCTGGAAAGGGGCCGTGACCTTCGGCCTGGTATACATCCCGGTGAAACTTTATCCGGCGACCGAGCACCGGGACATCAAATTCAACTACCTGCACGAGAGTTGCCACATGCCGATCCGGTACCGCAAGTTTTGCCCCCACTGTGAGGAAGAGGTGCTGGCCGAGGAGATCGTCCGGGGCTACGAGTACGAAAAGGGCCGGTACGTGGTCGTGACGGAGGATGAACTGGAGAACCTGCCCACGGGCGGGGCGAGAAACATCTCCCTCCTGGATTTCGTCCCCATCGGGGAAATCGATCCGGTCTACTACGACCGGTCTTACTACCTGTCGCCGGCCGAAGGCGGCGAAAAGGTGTACAGCCTGCTGCGCGAAGCGCTGGAGAAGAGCGGGCGGGTCGGGGTGGCCCGGGTGTCCATCCGGACCAAGGAGTCGCTGGCGGTGCTCCGGGTCAGCGGGCCGGCGCTGCAGATGAGCACCATGTACTACCCGGACGAGGTGCGTTCGCCCGCGCTCCTGCCGGAGCTGGGCGCCGGCGTGAGCCTGCACGACAACGAAGTCAAAATGGCCTTGAGCCTGGTGGAGAGCCTGGCGGGACCGTTTGAACCCGAGAAATACCGGGACGAGAGGCGGGAGGCCGTCTGGGAAATCATCCGGGCCAAGGTGGCCGGTGAGGCGGTCGTGACCGTGCCGCCGGCGCGCCCGGAAAAAGTGGTCGACTTGATGGAGGCCCTGAAGGCGAGCATCGAACAGGCCAGGAAAGAGCGCGGGAAGGCGGCAGGCAAGGGGACAAAAACGCAACGGCCGCGCCCACCGGTCAGGGACGCGGCCCACCCGTAGAGCAGGAACGCTTACTTGTACTCCACCTTGGCCTTGGCCAACAGGCTGTCCAGCCAGGCGGGGTAGAGCCGGGTGATCTCCTGTTCGGTGAGTTCACGGCGCACTTTCGCCTCCACGTCGGCGAACACGGCCGCCGTGGCCGGGTGCTTCTCCAGGATTTCGACCACGTGAAAACCGGACTCGGTCTCCATCACTTCGTCCACCAGGCCGGCTTCCTTGCCGAAGAGGGCTTTCTGCCAGGCGGGGATGAATTCGCCGTTCCGGATGGGGTCCAGGTTGCCCCCGCCGCCGGCGGTGAGCGTGTCCACCGACTTCTCGCGGGCCAGGGCGGCGAAGTCGGCACCCGCCGCCAGCTCAGACCGGACGTTCTCCGCCTCTTCGCGGGTCTTGAGCACGATGTGGCGCGCCTCCAGGCGCTCGGGTTCACCGAAACGCTCCTGGTTGGCCTCGAAGTGGGCCTTTACTTCGGCTTCGTCCAGTTCGACCTGTTTGCCAAGCAGTGCTTCAACGGTGAGTTGGATCCGCATCTGCTGCTCCAGGTCCTTTTGTTCCAGTCCGTAGGCTGCCAGGGCCTCCTCGAACTCTTCCCGGGATGCAAATCCGCTTTCAATGACCTCGTTAAGCCGGGCCTGGATGTCGGCGTCCGCTATCTCGACCCCTTGGGCGCGGCCCTCCTGGAGGATCAGCTTGCGTTTAATCAACTCCTGCAGGGTCTGATCACCCGTCTGCGTGTACATCTCGGCGTAAAGCTCATCGCGGGAGACGGGCTCGCCGTTTACGACGGCCACCGTTTCACCGCCGCCCGCCCCGCGGGTACCCAGGGCGTAGCCGCCGAGGGCTGACCCCGCGAGCAGGGCGGCGACGACCAGGACGGCGATGCCAACCACCAGCCGAGAACGACCGTATTTGGAGAATGCTTCAGTCACGATTGATTACTCCCTTCTTAGTGCACTGGACCCCATTATACACCTTTCGGCCCGCGAGGTCACGCCCATTACACTCAAAGCCGACGTGGGGGTACGCACAAAGACGTGCGCTTACCCGCGGCGGACCGGGTCCCCGTCCGCCATTTCCCAACGGTTCTTCCCTTATCAAGGATCCGGGTGAGCTTCACGCCTTATCAACGCCCAAATATGGAGGCGCCCGCGCCCGTTTCCGGAAAGACTGGAGGTATGAACGCCAAGTTTTCGCCCATGGAACCCGTTTCGTGGCCGGCGCCGTTCAACAACCCGGGTTTTGTGCACCAGTTGAAATGGGACGGAATCCGGATCATTGCGGAGGTCCGGAGGGATGGGGCCCGGCTCCGGACGCGCCGGGGCGGGGTGCGGACCGAGACCTACCCGGAGCTTCACGTGCTGACCAAGATCCTGCTAGGCGAGTCGGCCGTCTTGGACGGTGAAGCGGTGGTCCTGGACGAGGAAGGCCGTCCGAGCTTCGGGCGGATTCTGAGGCGCGATCGGACCCGCAAAGTCACTGCGGCGCTGAGCCGGGAGCTGCCGGTGCATTACGTGGTTTTTGACCTCCTGTCCGTCAACGGGGAATGGCTGCTGGACCGCCCGCTGGCCCGGCGGCAGGAAATCCTGGCGGCTATCCTGCCGGAAGAGGCACCGGTGGCGATCTGCCGGAGCCTCCCGGACGGCGTGGAATTGTTCCAAGCGACCGGCGCCCTCGGGCTGGAGGGGATTGTGAGCAAAGAGCTGGCCGGCCGGTACCACCTGGGGTGCAAACACCCCACCTGGCGCAAGGTAAAGCACTCCCGCCGTTTGCAGGCGGTGGTGGGCGGCATCTTGTTGAAACAGGGGCGGGCGAAGGCCGTGCTGCTCGGGCTCTACTCCGGCAGGGACCTGGTCTACATCGGCCGGGCGGCCGCCGGGCTTTCTGAGCGAGACCTGACCGTTCTGACCGGCATCGCCCGCACCCACGCGGCCGGACGTTCCCCGCTCAAGGACACACCCTCGTTGAGCCGGGGTCTTGAGGTCGCCTGGCTGGAGATACCCTTGACCGCCCGGGTGCGGTTCACCGGCTGGACCGACCAAGGGCGGCTGCGCAACCCGGTGCTGGAAGGGTTCGGCGACCAGGCGCCGGAGGATTGCGTGTTTCCATTTTGAAGGAATAACGACAAGGCACAGAGCCGGCTTCCGGCAAAGGGACTGATTAAAATCCTGGAGCCGGAAAACTACGGGCTGCGCCTTGTCGAAGCCTATTGTTGCTCGCACTGGTGATTTCTATTCGTGCCGGGGCCTGCCGTCACCCCGGTTTTTTATTGTTGAGTTGTGTCTCTTGCAGTGATCTTTCACCGGCCTCAACCAGTTTGCGTACCATCTGTCCGCCGATGCGTCCCGCCTCCCGGGCGCTCAACGCATTGCCTCCGGCCTTCAAATCGTCCTCCAGATGGAGTTCGCGTGCCGTTTCCCACTTCAACTGTTCGTATCTTTTCTTGCGCCGGTTCTTCTTTTGGGGCATCAAGCATCACCTCGTTCATATATTTCACCTCCAGCGGGAAAATATTCTGCAACCGCGCACGCGCACGGGCCGGTCCTATGGGGAACCCGGATATGTTTAAAGGGGAACCGCTATGCCAACGGTCCTCATCGGCAGCCGAAAGGTAGACCTGACCAATCTGAACAAGCTTTTTTGGCCGGAGGGGTACACCAAGGGCGACCTGGTGGGCTATTACCACCGGGTGGCGCCGTATGTGCTGCGCTACCTCCAGGACCGGCCGATCGTGATGAGCCGGTATCCGGACGGAATAAACGGGAAGCACTTCTATCAGAAGGAAAAGCCCGAGTACACGCCCGACTGGATTGAGACTCTGCCGGTGGCGCATGAAGGTGCCCAACGGGTGACAAACTACATCGTGTGCCGGGACGAAGCCACCCTGGTCTGGATCGCCAACCAGGGGGCGATTGAGATGCACGCCTGGCTGGGCCGGGCCGACCATCTGGAATACCCGGACCTGGCCGTCCTCGATCTGGATCCGGCGGCTCACGCGACGTGGCGCCAGGTGATCGACGTGGCGCTTTTAGCCCGCACCGTGTTGGCCGAATTCGGCCTGGCCGGATTCCCAAAAACCTCAGGGGCGACCGGGGTACACATCTTTATCCCTCTGGAACCGGTGCACACCAACCGGGAGACGACCCGGGCAATGGAGGCGCTGGCCCGCTTGGTGACCGGCGTTTGTGCCTTTGCCACCACCGAACGGGTGATTGAACGGCGGACCGGCAAAGTGTACATCGACTATCTTCAAAACACGGTGGGCAAGACCATGGCTTTTCCATACAGTGTGCGCCCCCGTCCGTCGGCGCCCGTGTCCACCCCCGTAACCTGGGATGAACTGGAAAGCCTAAAAGCGGCAAATCAGTTCAATATCAGAACCATCCCGGACCGCCTGCAGAACCGGGGGGACCCCTATGCCGCGCTTTTCAACCGTCGCCACCGCCTGGACGCACTGCTGGCACTTGTCCCGTCACCCGCGTAATTACCGTTCACTTTTTGGGCGCCTAAGACGTCTGATTCGGCAGGAATTTACAGAACACCCCCGAATCCCATGGACAAATCAGGCAGGGGGAGGCGCATGGTGGACGAACGGGCATACTGGCTGGCCTGGGCGGTGGTTTGGCCGGTCGGGGCGCGGCGGCTTCTGAACCTGGTGGAGGCGTCCGGATCCGCCCGGCAGGCCTGGGGGGCCGGGAAGAAGGAGCTTTGTGCGTCGGGGCTGGATATGTTCCAGGCGGAGGACCTGCTCTCCAGGCGGTCCCGGGTCGACCCGGGGGCGGAGCAGGAGCGGGTCCGGCGTGCCGGCGTCCGGGTCATAACCTGGATGGACGCAGACTACCCGGAAAGCCTGCGCCACATCTACGATCCCCCGGCGGTGCTTTTCAGCCTGGGGACTTTTAGCTTTCAGGAGTCCGGCCCCAACGTGGCCATCGTCGGTTCGCGCCGGGCCACGCCGTACGGCAAGGAGACGGCCGGCCGGCTGGCCGCCGCTCTCGGTTCCTGCGGTCTGGTGATAGTCAGCGGGATGGCCCGGGGCATCGACACCGCGGCGCATAACGGTGCCCTGGAATCCGGGGCCCGGACGGTGGCGGTGCTGGGGTCGGGCCTGGACGTGACCTACCCCCCGGAAAATGCCGGACTGATGAAGAGAATTGCGGCTTCCGGCGGTTTGGTGCTCACCGAATTCCCCTTGGGTTCAAAACCGGAGGCCTGGCATTTTCCGGTACGCAACCGGATCATCAGCGGTCTTTGCCGCGCGGTGGTGGTCGTGGAGGCCGGCGAGCGCAGCGGCGCCCTGATTACGGCGGAGGCAGCGCTGGAACAGGGCCGCGACGTGATGGCGGTGCCCGGCAACGTGAACAACCCTTACAGCCGGGGGGCCAACCGCCTGATCAAGCAAGGCGCGCGGCTGGTGGAGGACGCCCGGGACGTGTTGGAGGAACTGGGCCTGACGGCCCTTTTCCCCGAAAACGAATCCGGGGAAGCCCAGCTGGCTGCGTCCGCGGGTCGGGTCGCCCAGTTGAGCCCCGAAGAGAAACAAGTCCTGGAAATGCTCCAAGGACAGAGCCTGTCCGACCAAGCCCTGATGAGACTTACCGGCTTGACGGCTCCCCAGGCGGCGTCCGTTTTGGCCTACCTGGAAATCAAGGGGTTTGTGCGGCGGGCGCCGGGCGGGTTATACTACTCCTTATTAAAAGGCCGGTAGCGGTAAGGGCACCCGCGCGGGGCACCCACGCCAGTCGGGGCACCCGCGCGGGGCACCCACGTCAGTGGGTCGGGTCAGGTGAATTCTTGACGACACGAGGTGGAGCTGATTGGAGAAGACGCTGGTGATTGTCGAATCCCCGGCCAAGGCCAGGACGCTCGGGAAGTTCCTGGGCAAAAAGTACGAGATCCGGGCTTCAATGGGGCACGTCCGCGATCTTCCCCGGAGCCAGTTCGGCGTGGACGTTGATAACGGGTTCAAGCCCAAGTACATCACCATTCGGGGCAAGGGGGACGCCATCAAGGAACTGAGGGCCGCGCGCAAGAAGTCGGATCAGGTGCTTCTGGCTTCGGACCCCGACCGCGAGGGGGAAGCCATTGCCTGGCACTTGCAAGAATTGCTGCAGATCGACCCGGAAAAACCCTGCCGGGTGGAATTCAATGAAATCACCAGGGAAGCGGTGACGGCGGCGATCAAGAATCCCCGGAAGATCGACCCCAACCGGGTGGACGCCCAACAGGCGCGGCGGATTCTGGACCGGCTGGTCGGCTACAACCTTAGTCCCCTGCTCTGGCGCAAAGTGCGCAAGGGTTTGAGTGCCGGCCGGGTGCAGTCGGTGGCCGTGCACCTGATTTGCACGCGCGAGCGGGAGATCGAGGCCTTTGTACCCGAGGAATACTGGACGCTCACCGCGTTGGTGGCCAACAGGAAGCGCGAGAAGTTCAAGGCCCGGTTGCACAAAAAGGCCGGGGAAAAGGTTATAGTGCCTGACGAGGAGACCATGAAGGCCATCCTGGACGACCTCAAGGGGGAATTCTACCGGGTGGCGGACGTGGTCCGAAAAGAGAAGAAGAAGAACCCGGCGCCCCCGTTCACCACCAGCACCCTGCAGCAGGAGGCGCACCGGCGCCTGAATTTCACCACCCGGAAGACGATGATGGTTGCGCAGCAGCTCTACGAGGGCCTGGACATGGGCAAAGAGGGGCCGGTCGGTCTGGTTACCTATATCCGGACTGATTCGACCCGGGTTTCCGCTCACGCTCAGGACGAGGCCCGGGAATACATCGGCAAGAACTTCGGCGCCGAATACGTGCCGAAACACAAAAGGGTGTACGCCCGGCCCGCAAGCGCGGGTACCCCGGCGCGGGTCCAGGACGCCCACGAAGCCATCCGGCCCACGTCCGTGCTGCGAACGCCGGAGGCGGTCAAGAAGCACCTGAATCCCGACCAGATGCGCCTTTACGAGCTGATCTGGGCCCGTTTCCTGGCCAGCCAGATGGCTTCGGCGTTACTCGACACCGTACGGGCCGAGATCGCCGCCGGGGAATACCTCTTCCGGGCCACCGGTTCCACGGTGAAATTCCCGGGCTTCACCCGGGTTTACGCCGAGACGCGGGACGAAGCCAAAAATAGCGAAAAGAAAAAGGAAAAGGAAGAGGAAGAGGAAGAGGAAGAGGAAGGGGCGCTCCCGCCGCTGGAAAAAGGAGAGCAGCTAAAGTGCGTGCGCACGACGCCGGCTCAGCACTTCACGAGTGCGCCCTCCCGATACACCGAAGCCACCCTGGTGCGGGCTCTGGAGGAACTGGGCATCGGACGTCCCAGCACGTACGCGCCCGTGGTGGAAACCATCCAGCGCCGCGGCTACGTGATCCGGCGGGGCAAATCGCTCCATCCGACCGAATTGGGCCTGGTGGTCATCGACCTCTTGAAAGAGCACTTCCCGGACGTCATCAACAGCGAATTCACCGCCGAACTGGAGGGAAAGCTGGACCAGATCGAAGAGGGATCCGTCCAGTGGGAAAAGGTGCTGGAAGAGTTTTACCGGCCCTTCCGCCGGGAGGTCGCCGAGGCGGAGGCGAAGATCCATCGTGTGCGGCTGGATGAGGTCACCGACGAGGAGTGCCCGAAGTGCGGCCGGAAAATGGTGATCAAGATGGGCCGGTACGGTAAGTTTCTGGCCTGCCCGGGGTTTCCCGACTGCCGGCAGACCAAGCCCATCTTCGAGGAGACGGGCCACCGCTGCCCCAAATGCACCCGCCCGGTGGTGGTCAGACGGACCAAGAAGGGCAAGGTCTTTTACGGCTGTGCCGGATACCCGGAATGTGATTTTGTGACCTGGGATCAGCCCACCGACCAGCAATGCCCCGACTGCCGGTCGTTCCTGGTGGCCAGGGGCACCCGGAGGCACCCGGGGGCACCCGGGGATACCCACGCGGGGCACCCACGCCAGTGGGTCGGGTCAGCGGGTGAGCGGGTCGGAGGGTCGGCTCACGCCGGCCGCTCCTTGGCCTGCGCCAATCCGGATTGCGGCTATAAGGAGCGCAAGGCCGTGCGAGGCAAGGCCTGATGTCCGGCGGCGCTGTGGTGGTGGGGGCCGGGCTGGCCGGGGCGGAAGCGACCTGGCAACTGGTCCGGCGCGGCGTTCCCACCGTCCTCTACGAGATGCGCCCGCAAAAACGCACCCCGGCCCATAATACCGGGGAGTTCGCCGAGCTGGTCTGCTCCAACTCGCTCCGGGCGGAGGCGCTCACGAACGCGGTCGGCCTGCTCAAAGAGGAGATGCGCCGGCTCGGTTCCCTGATCATGGCCTGCGCCGATGCGCACCGGGTGCCGGCCGGCGGGGCGCTGGCCGTGGACCGGGAGTTGTTCGCCTTGGCGGTTACGGAGCGGTTAAAGAGCCACCCGCTGGTGACCGTCCGCCGGGAGGAAATCACCGCCGTTCCCGCCGGTGAACCGGTGATCCTGGCCACCGGACCCCTGACCTCCGACGCCCTGGCGGACGAAATCCGGCGGTTGACCGGGCACGAACACCTGTATTTCTTCGACGCGGTGGCCCCGATCGTCACCCTGGAATCCATCGATCAGGAGCGGGTGTTCCGGTCCTCGCGTTACGACCGCGGCGACCCGGCCTACCTGAACTGTCCCATGTCGCGGGAAGAGTACGAACGGTTCTGGGAGGCGCTGGTGGCCGCCGAGCGGGCGCCGCGGCACGGCTTCGAGCGGGAAACTCACTTTGAAGGCTGCCTGCCGGTGGAAGTGATCGCCGCCCGGGGCCGTGAAACGCTGCTTTTCGGGCCGCTTAAGCCGGTGGGGTTGGTCGACCCGCGCACGCACGCGCGGCCGCACGCCGTGGTCCAGCTCCGCCAAGACAACCGGGAGGGCACGCTCTACAACCTGGTGGGGTTTCAGACCAACCTGAAGTGGGGGGAGCAGCGCCGGGTGTTCTCGATGATTCCGGGGCTCGAGCAGGCGGAGTTTGTACGCTACGGGGTGATGCACCGGAACACGTACATCAACGCGCCCGTTTTGCTGGACCCCACCCTGGAGTTGCGAAACCGGCCCGGGCTCTTCATTGCCGGGCAGTTGAGCGGTGTGGAGGGTTACGTCGAGTCGGCGGCCGCCGGGCTGGCGGCCGGTTTGAACGCGGCGCGGCGGTCAAAGGGGCACGACCTTCTGGTTTTTCCACCCGAGACGGCGCACGGGGCCCTGTTGAACTATATCAGCACCGCGGATTCCGCCAATTTTCAGCCGATGAACGTAAACTTCGGGCTGTTTCCGCCTCTGCCCGGAAAGCGCCTCCGGCGCCGGCCGGAACGCAACCTGGCCCTCGCGCAGCGCGCCCTGGAACGTCTCGCGGCCTGGCTGGCCGAAAAGGGAGAGGACAGTGTACCACTTAATTGACGGTTTTGTGGCCTACCTGCAGGCGGAGCGTCAGGCCTCACCCCGCACCATCACCGCCTACCAGGAGGACCTTTTCGCCGGGCTCGACTACTTCGCGCGCCGCCGGGGAAAAGCAGATGCCGCGCTCACAGCACACGAGATCGACCTGAAGCTCTTCAGGGGTTACCTGGCGCACCTCGGGCAATCCGGTCTCGCCCGGAGCACCATAGCGCGGAAGGTGGCAGCCTGGCGTTCTTTTTTCCGCTACCTGGTCCGGGAAGACGCCGTCCCGGCGAGTCCCCTCGCCGGGTTGTCCGCACCTCGTCTGAAGAAGCGGCTGCCGGAAGTCCTATACCCGGAGGAGGTCGGCAAGCTTGTAGACGTGCCGGACGAAAGCCCACGGGGCTTGCGCGACCGCGCCATTTTAGAAGTGTTGTACGCCGGGGGGCTCCGGGTATCTGAACTGGTGGGGCTCGACCTGGCCGACCTGGACCTAAAAGCAGCCCACGTGCGGGTGCTGGGAAAAGGGAACCGGGAGAGGCTCTTACCTTTGGGCGGATACGCGTGTGCGGCCTTGGGGCGGTACCTGGACGAAGGCCGGCCGAAGCTTCTTGGTCCAAAGAAGACAGGCGAGGCGCTCTTTTTGAATCACCGGGGCGAGAGGCTGACTGACCGGGGCGCGCGGCTTGTTTTCACCAACCACCTGAAGCTTTTGGCACCTGACCAACAGGCCGGGCCCCACCTGCTCCGGCACTGCTTCGCGACTCACCTCCTGGAGGCGGGCGCGGATTTGCGCGCCGTCCAGGAACTCCTGGGCCACGCCCGCCTGTCGACCACCCAGATCTACACCCGGGTTTCGGCCGACCGTCTGCAGGAAGTATACCGGCGGGCGCATCCCCGCGGACGGAGCCGCAGGGACTGAGAGCGGCGGCACGGGGGGGGTGCTCCGCGCGCAAAACCTGGGTGATCGGGGGCCGGTTTTCGGTTTTGGTTCATACGGTGCTTTGGCTTTCGCCGGGTCGAACCGGGCAAGACTGTGTTATGAGGTGAGACTGATTTGACATTTAAAGGCACCACCGTTGTCGCCGTAAAGAGGGACGGTTCGGTGGCCCTGGCCGGTGACGGGCAGGTCGGACTGGGCGAGGGAATCATCGTCAAGCGTGACGCCGTAAAACTGCGGCGTCTGTACAAGGACCGGGTGGTGGCCGGTTTCGCCGGGAGCGTGGCCGACGCGTTCGCCCTGTTTGAGCGTTTCGAGGGAAAGCTGGAGGAATCCCAGGGCAACCTGCGCCGGGCGGCCGTGCAGTTGGCGAAGGACTGGCGCACCGACAGGTACCTGCGGCGCCTGGAGGCGTTGCTCGTCGTGGCGGACCGGGAGGCTGTGCTGCTGATTTCCGGTGGTGGCGAGGTCATCGAGCCGGACGACGGGATTATCGCCGTCGGTTCCGGGGGAGCTTTCGCGCTGGCCGCGGCCCGGGCCCTGGCCCGGCACACCGCGTTGCCGGCGGCCGACATCGCCCGCGAAGCCCTTTTGATTGCGTCCCAGATCTGCGTGCACACCAACGACCGGATCACAGTGGAAAAAGTCTAAGGCGAGGAAGGGAGTTATGACCGTGGAACTGACACCCCGGCAGACCGTGGCCGAACTGGACAAGTATATCGTCGGCCAGGACGAAGCGAAGAGAGCGGTGGCGGTCGCTTTGCGGAACCGCTACCGGCGGGCGCGGCTCCCGGACGATCTTCGCGAAGAGGTAATGCCCAAGAATATCCTCATGATCGGACCGACCGGGGTGGGCAAGACGGAAATCGCCCGGCGGCTGGCCCGCCTGGTCAACGCCCCGTTTGTGAAGGTGGAGGCGACGAAGTTCACCGAGGTGGGTTATGTGGGCCGGGACGTCGACAGTATGGTGCGCGACCTGGTGGAAACATCCGTCCGCATGGTCCGGTCCGAGCGTTTGGCCGCAGTGGAGGCAGAAGCCGCCCGGTTGGCGCAGGAGCGGATCATTGAACTTCTGGCGCCCTTTCCACCCCACGACACGGGCGGGCGCAACCCCCTGGAGATGTTGTTGGGAACCGTTCGTCCGGATCCGGAGACGGACGACCGGCACAAGCAGCGGCTGCGCCGGGTGGAGTTCGAGCGGGAAACCCTGCGGGCGAAACTGGAACGCGGGGAGCTGGAGAACGAGCACCTGGAGATCGAGGTCGAGGACCGTCCGATGTCGACCATGGAGCTTTTCTCCGGCCAGGGTGTCGAGGAGATGGGCATCAACTTGCACGACATGCTGGGCCACATCTTTCCGAAGAAGAAGAAACTACGCAAAGTGACCGTAGCGGAAGCCCGGAAGATCCTGACCCAGCAGGAAGCTCAGAAGCTGGTGGACAACGAGGAAGTGGTGACCGAGGGTATCCGGTGCGCTGAGGAATCCGGGATTATTTTTCTGGACGAGATCGACAAGATCGCCGGGCGGGAGGCCGGCGCCGGGCCCGACGTATCAAGGGGAGGCGTGCAGCGTGATATTCTCCCGATCATCGAGGGTTCCACCGTGGTGACCAAGTACGGCCCGGCCAGGACCGACCACATGCTATTCATCGCCGCCGGCGCTTTTCACATGTCGCGGCCCTCCGACCTGATTCCCGAACTGCAGGGCCGTTTTCCAATCCGGGTGGAACTCAAGAATCTCACCGAAGAGGACTTCCTGCAGATCCTGACGGAGCCCCAGAACGCTTTAATCAAGCAATACACCGCATTGTTGGCCACGGAGGACATTAAGCTCGAATTTTCTAAATATTCTCTTGTCGAGATTGCGAAAATCGCTTATACTGTTAATGATCAGACGGAGAATATCGGTGCCCGCAGGCTTTTTACCGTGCTCGAGAGACTCCTGGAGGAAATATCGTTTGCCGCCCCAGATATTGAGGACAAAAACGTGTTCATCGATGAGCACTACGTCCGGGAAAAACTAAGCGAAATTGTACGCCGTGAGGACTTGAGCCGCTATATTCTTTAGACCGCAAGGGGGCTTTGGCTGGTGACTCTGCTGGAAAAATGCCGGGCGATCAACAGGATTTTGCAGAAGTCGGCCGGCTACGCGGTGGACTACGGTGAAATTGCCCAGGTGCTGTGTGTCAACCTCCGGGCCAACGCCTATATCCTGGACGAGGACGGCCGGATTTTGGGAGCGGAGTTCCTGGACGATTTCGGTTGTGAGGTCGTCCGCAGCATGATTTACGAATCGGGGTTCCCCCGGGAGTACAACGAATGGCTGCTGGGGATTCCCTCGACGTACGCCAATTTCTGCCAGACCGAAAACGCCTGCGTTTTCAACGCCTACGAACACTGCCAGTACGTGAACAAGGTGACTACGGTGGTGCCCATCGTGGGCGCCGGAAAGCGTCTGGGGACCTTGGTCCTGGCCAAATTCGGCGAGGAGTTTACCGGTGACGATTTGGTGCTGGCCGAAATCGGGGCAACGGTGGTGGGTATGGAAATCCTGCGCGCCCAGGTGGGCCGGATGGAAGAGGATATTCGGAAGCGGACCGCCGTACAGGTCGCGCTGGGTACCCTCTCCTATTCGGAACTGGACGCGGTGCGGCATATTTTCAAGCAACTCGACGGCAGCGAAGGCCTCCTGGTAGCCAGCAAGATCGCCGACCGGGCCGGCATCACCCGTTCGGTGATCGTAAACGCCCTGCGCAAGTTCGAGAGCGCGGGCGTTATTGAGTCCAAGTCCCTGGGAATGAAGGGTACCTATATCCGGGTGCTCAATGACCGTTTACTCGACGAACTGGCGAAGATGAAGCCTTAAAAATAATTAGGTATTGAAATTTTTTTGACTTTCTGCCCCGGGTTTGTGATAAAATATTCCCTGGTGCTAAATTACACACGCCGCCGGATTGCGTCCACGGTGCCCCCGTTTCGAACGGGGGTCCGGCCGCAAGTTGAAGGCGGCGGAGGCTTAAAACCACGCGGAGGGAGGTGTAATAGTGGCGATTGTGACCATGAAGCAGTTGCTTGAGGCCGGGGTGCATTTTGGCCACCAGACCCGCAGGTGGAATCCCAAAATGGCCCCTTATATTTTCACGGACCGGAACGGCATCTACATCATTGACCTGCAAAAGACGGTCCGCAAGATTGAAGAGGCCTACAACTTCGTTAAGCAGATCGTGTCCGAAGGGCAAGCGGTGCTGTTTGTGGGCACCAAGAAGCAGGCCCAGTTGACGGTGGTGGAGGAGGCCGAGCGGTGCGGGATGTTCTATGTAAACCAGCGCTGGCTGGGCGGCATGCTGACCAATTTTCAGACCATCCGGCGCCGGATTGACCGGTTGAAGGAACTGGAGAGGAAACAGGCCGAGGGCCGTTTCGAGGTGCTCCCGAAGAAAGAAGTGGCCGAACTCATGCACGAGAAACACCGTCTGGAGAAGTATCTTAAGGGCATCAAGGACATGAGCAAGCTTCCGGGCGCGCTTTTCGTAATTGATCCGCGCAAAGAGCGGATTGCGGTAGCCGAGGCCCGCAAGCTGGGTATTCCGATCGTGGCCATTGTGGACACGAACTGTGACCCGGACGAGGTCGACTACATTATCCCGGGCAACGACGACGCGATCCGGGCCGTGCGACTTCTAACCAGCCGGATGGCCGACGCGGTGCTGGAAGGGCGCCAGGGAGAACAGCCGGCCCCGGAACCCGACCGGGGAGTCGTGGCCGAAGCCCGGGCCTAAAGCGGTGGGGTTTCGGTTATAATTAGGCCAGGGTGGCTCGTTCGGTAAATCATGGTTTTGGGGGGCGTAAGTGAAGTGGAAGTGTCGGCAAGGCTGGTAAAAGAACTCCGCGAGCGTACCGGCTCGGGAATGATGGACTGCAAGAAAGCCCTGGTGGAAACCGGCGGAGACCTGGAAAAGGCGGTTGACTATCTGCGGGAGAAAGGCCTCGCGGCGGCGGCCAAGAGAGCCGGCCGGGCGGCCTCCGAGGGCTTGATCGAGAGTTATATTCACGGTGCGGGCCGGATTGGCGTGCTGGTGGAGGTCAATTGCGAGACCGACTTCGTAGCCAAGACCGATGAGTTCCGGGCTTTTGCCCGGGACGTGGCCATGCAAATCGCGGCTGCCCGGCCGGAGTTTGTTGGGCGCGAGGAAGTGCCGGCCGAGGCGCTGGATAGAGAGCGGCGCGTCTTGCGGGCCCAGGCGCTGAACGAGGGCAAGCCGGAAAAGATCGTCGACAAGATGGTTGAGGGCCGCCTCGACAAGTTTTTCCGGGAGAACTGCCTTCTGGAGCAGCCGTTCATCAAGAATCCGGACATAGATGTACAGGATGTGCTTAAGGAAACCGTGGCCAGGTTGGGCGAAAATATCGTGATCAAGAGGTTTGCCAGGTTCCAGCTGGGCGAGGGGGCCGACGAATAGAAAAAGCAGGAAAAGCGGGGCGTTTGCCGAATAGGGACAGGAGGGTCCGCCATTGATAACCCCCAGGTACCGGCGTGTGGTCCTCAAGCTGAGTGGTGAGGCCCTGGCTGGAGAACAGGGATACGGTATCAGCCCCGAGGTCGTGCTGTACATCGCCTCGGAAATCAAGGAAGTGATCCAGCAGTTCCGCGTGGAGACGGCCATCGTGGTCGGCGGCGGGAATATCTGGCGCGGGGTGGCCGGCAGCGCCAAGGGCATGGACCGGGCCACGGCCGACTATATGGGGATGCTGGCGACGGTGATCAACTCTCTGGCTCTTCAAGACGCCCTGGAGAAGACCGGCGTGGATACCAGGGTGCAGGTGGCCATCGAGATGCGGGCGATCGCTGAGACTTACATCCGGCGCCGGGCGATCCGGCATCTGGAAAAAGGGCGGGTTGTGATTTTCGCCGCCGGAACCGGCAATCCCTATTTTTCGACGGACACGACGGCCGCCCTGCGGGCGGCCGAAATCGAAGCCGAGACGATTCTGATGGCCAAGCGGGTGGACGGGGTATATGATTCCGACCCCCTGCAAAACGCCGCCGCCAAGAAGCTGGACCGGCTGACCTACATCGAGATGTTGAACCGGGGCCTGGGCGTGATGGACGCCACCGCTGCTTCGCTCTGTATGGAAAACGGCATCCCGGTTGTGGTTTTCAGCATCTACGAGCCCGGCAACATTAAGAAAGCCGTACTCGGAGAGAATATCGGGACTTTTATCGGGAGTGAGGTCGAATGCGCGAACTACTGGAATCAGCCGAACTCAACATGATGAAAACGATTGAAGTGCTCGATAAGGAATTTGCCTCCTTGCGGGCCGGACGGGCCACGCCGGCCCTTTTGGACCGGATCGGCGTCGACTACTACGGATCGCCGACGCCCATAAACCAACTGGCGACGGTTTCGGTTCCGGAGGCGCGCCTGCTGGTGATCCAACCATGGGACAAAAGCGCCATCGGCGAGATCGAGCGGGCGATTCTAAAATCGGATCTGGGGATCACCCCCTCGTCCGATGGGAACATTATTCGTCTGGCTGTGCCCCAATTGACCGAAGAACGGCGCCGGGACCTGGTGAAGTTCTTGAAAAAGCGGGGCGAGGAGGCCAAAGTGGCCGTGCGGAACATCCGCCGGGACGTCATTGAGCGCCTTAAGGCGCTGCAGAAAGAAGGCGGGGGGGTCTCCGAAGACGACCTGCGCCGGGAGCAGGACGAAGCCCAGAAGCTGACCGACCGTTACACCAAGGAAGTCGACCGGATCGTCGCGGCCAAAGAGAAAGAGGTTATGGAGATCTGACCGTGGACGTTCTTGGTTTTGAACTGGACGAAGCTCTTGCCCAGCTGGAGGCGAAGGGATGGCGGGTGAAGGTGAAGTTGACCTCACCTCCCGGAACCGTACCGCCGGGACCCCGCAGGGTGGTCCGCGTGGTGATGACCGGTGCCCAAGAAGTCGAAATCGTGGCGGCCCACCAGGGTTGGGAGGGAAACCGGTTTCCGGACGGCATTGTGAATCATAAGTAGCGCCCCCCCAGAGTTTCGGGGGGTGTTCTTATAGGGAAAAGAATTCAGGAGTCAGAATTCAGAATTCAATACTATTTATGAAAGCTGTGGATAGTGGTTTCTCGATTGTGCATTCCCGGTTGCCCTGATTTTCATTCTGAATTCTGGCCCCTGAGGCGCGCGCCATTCTGATTCCGAAATATTGGCCCCGGTGTTCCCCCGGCCCTTTATTCTGGATTCTGAATTCTGGATTCTATATTCTGGTGTCCCCTTTGGAGGTGCCAAGCGTGGGGCGGGACGGATCGGCCGAGGAAAAGACTTTGGTGCAGATGCTGGACCGGGAGCGGATACCTGCTCACGTGGCGGTAATTATGGACGGCAACGGCCGGTGGGCCCAGAAGCGCGGACTTCCCAGGGCCGCAGGCCACCGGGCCGGGGCGGAGGCCTTGAGGGAAGTGGTCCGGTTTGCCGCTGAACTGGGGGTGCGCTATCTCACGGCGTACACTTTCTCCACCGAGAACTGGAAACGCCCGCGTGCCGAAGTTGACGGCCTGATGTCTTTGCTGGTGGAATACATCTACAAGGAACTGGAGGAAATGCACGGCCAGGGGGTCTGCCTGCGGACGATCGGCCGCCCGGAGGAGTTGCCGCCGGATGCCGGAGCGGCCCTCGCGGAAGCCGTGTCCCGGACGCGGGACAACTCGCGGATCATTGTAAACCTGGCGCTGAACTACGGGGGCCGCCGGGAACTGGTGGACATGGCCCGCAGGCTGGGCGAGGCAATCAGGGCGGGACGGCTTGACCCCGGGGACATTGACGAAAAAACGGTCGAGGCCGCCCTGTACACGGCCGGGATTCCCGATCCCGACCTGTTGATCCGGCCGTCCGGCGAATTTCGGATCAGCAACTTTATGCTCTGGCAACTGGCGTATACCGAGTTCTGGGTGACGCCGGTCCTCTGGCCCGACTTCGCGCGGGTGCACCTGGTCCAGGCCCTGGTGGAGTTTCAGCGCCGCGACCGGCGCTACGGGGGCCTGAACGTTTAATGGCGGCCAGGGTTCTTACCGCCTTGCTCGGCGCACCCCTTTTGCTGTTGGCCGCCTGGCTGGGCGGGGTCTACCTGCTTGCCGCCGTGGCTGTGCTGGTGCTTCTGGCCCAATATGAGCTGGTGCGCTTGATTGGGGACTTGGCCCCGCACCGGGGGCTGGTTTTCGCCGGGGGGCTGATTCTGGTGGCGGCGGCCTATTTCAGCCCGGGCCGGTTCCCTGACGCCGCGCTGTTCGCCCTGTTGCTGCTCTACCTGGGAGCCTTCGTTTTCTTTTTTCCGCGTTTTGCACCCGGATCACTGGCCGGCACCCTGCTGGCCGCGGTCTACCCGGGATTGCTGTCGTACCTCTATCTACTGCGGGCCCTGCCGGACGGTTGGCAGTGGCTGTTGTTCGTATTCGCCGTCACCTGGGCGTTCGACATTTTTGGCTACTTTACTGGGCTGGCCTTCGGCCGCACCCGGATGACGCCCAACCTGAGCCCGAAGAAAACGGTCGAGGGCCTGGTCGGCGGAATCCTGGCCGCCACGGCGGCGGCGGCCGCCGCCGGCTATTTGATCGCCGGTGCGCCGGACTGGACTTTCATCCTGGTTGGCTTTTTGATCGGCGCTGCGGCGCAGGCCGGCGACCTGGCGGCCTCGGCTTTGAAGCGCTTCGCCGGGGTCAAGGATGCGGGGCGTCTGCTCCCCGGCCACGGGGGCGTGCTGGACCGGTTCGACAGTGTCCTTTTCAGCGCGCCGCTGGGCTATTACCTGATTCAGTGGCTGATTATCCAGTGAGACTTCCGGAAAGCGCTGGTCCGATTCAGGCCCCAAACACATAATCGGGGACACCTTGTGGTGGTGTCCCCGAATCGTTTGTGCCCCGCTGGTACGTGGCTTGTCGACCCTAGAACAAGACGATCAAAGCCCCGGCAATAAGAAGTATCGCACCTAGGGCGATTGATCCATCGGTCGGCAGGGTCAGCAGCAAAGCAAGCCCGGCCGCAATCAGCAGAACCCCGGCGATGAGTTCCAACAGACTTGTCGCCCGAGTGCCCGCTTTGCCCTTCATTTGTTCTACCAATTCACCCACGGCCATGTTATTACCTCCTTACAGTTTATTGTGTGGAACGAATGCCCTTGATCGTTCTCAAGGTCATTATACGTGCGCCTGTGGCAAGATGTTCCTGGATGGGTGGTTCCAATATCCTATGTCGATGCGGTTGGCGGCGTGCCGGCAAACATTGACCGTGTACAGTCACGTTGCTCCGGTCGGAATCATATTTTGATTGGAGGAACCCCGGCCTTCCGGGCGTGACCGGCGTCCGTGGGGTTGACGGATTCGAAAGGGAGTGCAAAAGTGGAATACGAACGGAACAAACCCGTGGTGCCCGAGAAGCTCAACAAAAAGGTCGACGACCTGGAAGCCAAACTCGCCTGGCAGGTCGAAAAGACCTCCAGGCTTGCCGCCGCATTGAAAGAAGTGATCGAGAAAATTTCCCGTATTGAAGCGAAACAGGAGGAATGCCTCGCCGCCCGAAAAAAAGAGCAGGGTGCGGGGCTTTCCCAGGACAACACACAGGAGTTGTTGAATAAGCTGAAGTACTACAGCGGGATGGCGGAAATGGGCGGGCAGTTGCTGCAGATTCTCGCGGGTTCCGCCGTCCTGATCATCGAGAACATCGCCCGGGGGAAAGAGTCGGCCTTTGCCTTGGGTGGCGGGCCGGGCGGCGAATTTGATTGGGCCGCGATGTTGAAGTCGGCGAACGAACTGCTGCGTGGCTTGGGCGCCCAAGGTTCCGGAAGTTTCGGGGAGACTCCGGCCGGGGGGGACTAGCGGTGAAATCCCCCGGGTGCCCGAAAGCGCGGGTGCCGGGGAAGCGCCGCCACCGACCCGGTCCTGGCAGGCCGAGCGAAAAAACGGCCTTTTTCGGGGGAAAGACTCACCGTGGCCGGGGGGTCTTTTTCCGATTGCCGGCCGTTGGACGAACATGATAACGCCGCAATCACGAACTGTGGGCGGCCCGCGAAAAGTGGCTACTTCGTTTTCAACGCGGTGCTCGTTGGCGCGAAACCGGAGGCCGATAACCACACCGGGCGGGCGGGTTTACTTGTACGGCGCAAATGGTTATAGTCTATTTAGATACTTTTGTTGAAGGGGAATGGCCATGCCGCCTTCGGAGCGGGTGCAGCGGATTGCCTGGAGCGCGGGCGCGTTGTTGCTGGTGACGGCGAACCTGATCGTCTTGGGTTACATCACCCGGTACATGTTGCCTATCATCCTGCCGTTCCTGGTGGCGTTGATGATCAGCCTGCTGATCGAACCGTTGGTGCGGTTCCTGCAGGAACGGCTCCGCTTTCCACGCCCGGCAGCCGCCATTGGAGTGCTCCTGGTGCTGCTGGCCGCGGTCGGGGCCGTGCTGACGGCGGCGACCCTGCGGCTGGTGGCCGAACTGCAACACCTGTCTTCGTTGTTGCCTCATCACATCGCCCATTTTCGGAACACTTTTGACCGGCTGATCGATGAGGCGGTGACTATTTACGGACGCTTGTCCCCGGCCGCGGTGAGCTACATCGACGGCCTAATCGCTTCGGCGGGCGAGGGCCTGGAAGGGCTTCTGACGGGTGCGCTGGGCACTTCACTCGAGCTGTTGGCGGCCGTGCCGCTGATCATCATCGTGACCATCATCACCTTCGTGGCTACCTATTTTTTCAGCCGGGACAGCGAAAAGCTCCGCGAAGCGTGGATCCGGGCGATTCCGGAACCCTGGGGCATCAAGAGTCTTCTGATCGTGCGCGAGGGCTTCGGGGCGTTCATCCGGTTTTTCCGGGCCCAGTGCGTACTGGTGGGCATCACCATGGCGATCACCACCACCGGGCTCCTGATCATCGGCACGCCGTACGCCGTGTCGATCGGCATCGTCACGGGTATCTTCGACCTTATTCCGATGCTGGGTCCGACCGCCATCTTCGTGCCCTGGATTGTTTGGTGCGTGCTGACCGGTTCCTATTCGCTGGCGATGAAACTGTTCATTCTGTACGCGATCCTGTTTATCGTCCGGTCTTCCCTGGAGGCCAAAGTGGTGGCTAAGAGCTTGGGTCTTCACCCGCTGGCCGTACTGGTGGCGATGTACGTCGGGCTCAAAGTAATGGGCATACTTGGGTTAATCCTGGGTCCGATCCTGGTGGTGGTGGTGCAGGGTGCGATTATGGCCGGGAGACACGCGCGCGAAGCGAGTGTGTAGCCGGCGGCTGGAGGTTGGTATGCCGAAGAGGGTTGCCGTTTTGGGCAGCACTGGTTCCATCGGCCGGCAGGCGCTGGACGTGGTGCGGAGCCACCCGGAAAAACTCAAAGTGGTGGGGCTGGCCGCCGGGCGGAACTGGGAGCTGCTGGCCGAGCAGGCGGCCGAATTCGCGCCGGAAGTGGTCTCCGTCTGGTCCGCTGACGACGCCGCGCGCGTTCGGGTGCGCCTGGGCGACCGGACCGAGGTGCACGCGGGCGAGCCGGGACTGAACGCCGTGGCTGGCTGGCCGGCGGCGGACATCGTGCTGGTGGCGGTCACCGGCACCGCCGGCCTCGTTCCGACCGTGGAAGCGATCCAACTGGGCAAGGACGTGGCGCTGGCCAACAAGGAGACGCTGGTGGTCGCCGGCGAGTTGGTCACCGAACTGGCCTTCGGGATGGGTGCGCGGATCCTGCCCGTGGACAGCGAGCATTCCGCCGTCTGGCAATGCATCGCCCACCGGCGGACCGAGGTGGCGGGAATCGTCCTGACGGCCTCCGGAGGCCCGTTTCGCCGTTTCTCCCGAGAGGAGCTGGAGCGGGTGCGGCCGGAGGACGCGCTCCGGCACCCGACCTGGCGGATGGGCCCCAAGATCACGGTGGATTCGGCGACGCTGATGAACAAAGGCCTGGAGATCATCGAGGCCCGGTGGCTGTTTGACGTGGGCTACGACCAGATCGAGGTCGTGGTGCATCCCGAGAGTATCGTCCACGGGATGGCGCGCTTGCGGGACAAAACGGTGCTGGCCTGCATGGGTCCCCCCGACATGCGGTTGCCCATCCAGTACGCCTTGAGCCATCCCCAGCGCTGGGAAACGGCGCAACCGGCTTTGGATTTCGCCGCCTTGGGGGCGCTTACCTTCGAAACGCCCCGCCGCGACCTCTTCCCGGCGCTGGACCTGGCCTACCAGGCCGGGCGCGAGGGCGGCACCATGCCCTGTGTGCTGAACGCCGCCAACGAGGTGGCGGCGTCGGCTTTTCTGGCGGGGCGCCTGGCCTTCACCGGCATCCCTAAGGTGGTGTCCGCCGTCATGGAACAACATGAAAAAAAGCGCCGCCCCGGACTAAAAGACATTCTGGCCGCCGACCGCTGGGCTCGGGAAACGGCCGCGGCGGCCGCGGCGGCCGCGGAAAGGGTTGGGTGAGCTGATGCTTACGGTCATCGCCGTAATTGTCGTATTCGGTCTCTTGATTTTCATTCACGAGTTGGGACATTTCCTGATGGCCAAACGTGCCGGGATACTGGTGCACGAGTTCGCTCTGGGCTTCGGGCCGAAATTGGCCGGTCTTCGCCGGGGGGAGACGGAATACACCTTGAGAGCGGTGCCGCTCGGGGGTTTCGTTCGGTTCGCCGGTATGGACCCCAAGGAAGAGGAATATGACCCGGCCCGGAGCTACAAGCATAAGTCGGTCGGCCGGCGCATGGGCGTGATCGCGGCCGGACCGCTGGCCAACTTCTTCCTGGCGGTGGTCCTCTTGGCCGTCATTTTTATGGTCCAGGGTCAGCCCACCCCGACCACCGTGGTGCGAACGGTGCTGCCCGACCGGCCGGCGGCGGAGGCCGGCCTCCAGCCGGGTGACCGGATCGTGGCGGTCGACGGGCGGCAGGTGGGCAACTGGGAGCAACTGGTGGGCGAAATCAAAAACCGGCCGGGCGAGACCCTGGTCCTGACGGTGGAACGGGAAGGCCGGCATCTTCAGCTGCCGGTGGTCCCGGCGGATGAGGACGGCGTGGGCAAAATCGGTTTCGCCCCGGACATACAGCCGGTACGGGTGGGGTTTTTTAGTGCCCTGGCCGGCGGGGTGCAGTACACGGTCCAGATCACGCTTTTGATCATCGGCTTCTTGGGCCAGATGATCACCGGCCACGCGCCGGCCGACGTAGGGGGGCCGGTCCGGATTGTGGCCGAGATCGGTACCGCGGCCCAGCTCGGACTGATGCCGCTGTTGCAGCTGGCTGCTTTCCTGAGCATCAACGTGGGGCTCTTCAACCTGCTGCCCATCCCGGCGCTGGACGGCAGCCGCCTGCTGTTTCTCTCCTGGGAGGGCCTTACGCGGCGGCCGGTGAATCCGGAGCGGGAGGGGATGTTCCACCTGGTGGGCTTCGCCCTGCTGCTGCTGTTGATCGTGGTCATCACCTACAACGACATCGCCCAATTGATGATGTAAGGAAACGGGGGTTTTTGAGGTCTTGCGCAGGAAGACGCGGGCGGTGCGGCTCGGCCAAGTGCAGGTCGGCGGCGGGGCCCCGGTTTCGGTGCAATCCATGACCAACACCGACACCCGCGACGTGGCCGCCACCGTGGCTCAAGTCCGCGAGCTGGCCGGGGTCGGCGCGGAAATCGTCCGGGTGGCCGTACCCGACCGGGAGGCGGCCGAGGCGTTGCGGCAGATCCGCGCCCAGGTGCCGGAGGTGGCGCTGGTGGCGGACATTCACTTCGACCACCGCCTGGCCTTGGCGGCCGTCGAAGCGGGAGTGGACGGGCTGCGTCTGAATCCGGGCAACATCGGCGGCCGCGAAAAGGTAGCCGAGGTGGTGCGCGCGGCCGGGGAGCGGGGCGTGCCGATCCGCATCGGGGTCAACGCCGGTTCCCTGGACCGAAAGATCCTGGAGCGGTTTGGCGCCGTTACGGCCGAGGCCATGGTCGCCAGCGCCCTGGAACACGTGGCTGTTCTGGAGGACTTGGGCTTCACGGCCGTAAAGGTTTCCTTAAAGGCCAGCAGCGTACCCCTGACGATGGCCGCTTATCGGCTGCTCGCGGACCAGGTGGACTACCCCTTTCACGTCGGGATCACCGAAGCCGGAACGATGCGCGGGGGTCTGGTGAAATCGGCGGTTGGGATCGGAGTGCTGCTCGCGCAGGGTATCGGCGACACGATCCGGGTTTCCCTGACGGCACCGCCCAGGCACGAGGTCTGGGCCGGGTATGAAATATTGAAAGCCCTTGGACTGCGGCACCGGGGCGTGGAACTGATCTCCTGCCCCACGTGCGGCCGGACCGAGATCGACCTGGTGGCCATCGCGACCGAGGTGGAAGAGCGTTTGCAGGGCGTGACCCGGGCGCTCAAGGTGGCGGTGATGGGCTGCGTCGTGAACGGGCCGGGCGAGGCGCGGGAGGCCGACGTCGGCATTGCGGGCGGGAAAGGGGCCGGGCTCTTGTTCCGCAGGGGAGAACCGGTCCGCATCGTACCGGAGCCGGATTTGGTGGACGCGCTCCTGAAGGAGATAGAGAAATTGCAGTCCGAGGAGGAACAAGTTGACTAATGCGCGCTAGCGAGTACCTGATCCCGACACTGCGGGAAACGCCGGCCGAAGCGGAAGTGGTCAGTCACCGGCTCCTCTTGAAAGCCGGCTACATCCGCAAGGCGGCGTCCGGGTTTTACACCCTGCTCCCGCTGGCCCACCGGGTGCTGCAAAAGATTATGCGCATCATCCGGGAGGAGATGGACCGGCAGGGGGGGCAGGAGATCCTGCTGCCGATCATGCAGCCGGCCGAGCTGTGGCTGCGTTCGGGCCGGTGGCAGGTATACGGGCCGGAGCTTTTCCGGCTGAAGGACCGGCACGGGCGCGACTTCTGCCTGGGTCCCACGCACGAGGAGATCATCACCGAACTGGTGATGGGCGATGTGCGCTCCCACAAGCAGTTGCCGCTCCTCTTGTACCAGATGCAGAACAAGTACCGGGACGAGCGGCGCCCGCGTTTCGGCCTGCTCCGGGGCCGGGAGTTCATCATGAAGGACCTTTATTCCTTCGACCGGGACGAGGCCGGCCTGGAAGTCAGTTACCGCAAGATGTTTACCGCCTACCAGCGTGTTTTCAGCCGCTGCGGGCTGGAGTTCCGCCCGGTGGAGGCGGACTCGGGGCCGATCGGGGGCAATGTCAGCCACGAGTTCATGGTCCTGGCCGGTTCCGGGGAAGCCCTGGTGGTCTACTGCCCGGAGGCGGCCTGCGGTTACGCGGCGAACGTGGAGAAAGCGGAGAGCGGCGCAGAGCGCCCGCGACATGAGGAGGAACCGGGGGCGCTGGAACTCGCGCCCACACCGGGCAAGCGGACGGTGGAGGACGTATGCGCCTTTCTGGAGGTCGGTCCGGAGCGCATCGTGAAGACCTTGTTGTACGAAACCGACAAGGGGCCTTACGCGGCGCTGGTCCGGGGCGACCGGGAAGTGAACGAGGTCAAGCTCAAGAACGCGGTCGGGGCGGTCCACCTGGAAATGGCGGGGCCGGAGGCCATCAGGCGGATCACCGGGGCCCCGGTCGGGTTCACCGGCCCGGTCGGCCTGGAGGGGGTCCGGTTCGTGGTTGACGATGAGGTTTCATTCATGGTTAACTGTATTACCGGTGCCAACCAGGGGGACGCCCATTATCGGAACGTCAATCCCGGGCGGGATTTCCCGCTGCCGCTGGTGACCGACCTGCGGCTGGTGCGGGAGAAGGACCCCTGCCCGCGGTGCGGCCGGCCCCTGCTCGCGGCCCGCGGGATCGAGGTGGGACAGGTGTTCAAGCTGGGCACCAAGTACTCCGAGGTAATGGGGCTTGCCTACCTGGATGAGCACGGTGCGGAGCGCCCGGTGGTCATGGGCTGCTACGGCATCGGCGTGACCCGCACCCTGGCGGCCGCCGTGGAACAGAACCACGATGAGCAGGGGATAATTTGGCCGGCGGCCATCGCCCCCTTTGCCGTAGTGGTGGTGCCGGTGAACATTCGGGATGAGGTGCAGTCGGAGTTGGCGGAGAAAGCCTACACGGCGCTCTCCGGAGCAGGCGTGGACGTTCTGCTGGACGACCGGCCCGAGCGCCCCGGGGTGAAGTTCAAGGACGCGGACCTGGTTGGGTACCCCCTGCGGGTTACCGTGGGCAAAACGGCCGCCGAAGGGCTGGTGGAGTTGCGGCTTCGGAAGAACGGGGACACCCGTCTGGTCGGAATCGGGGAACTGGCGGCTGTGGTGCGCGCGGTTCTGTAAACACCTGTTTTGTGTGGAGGAGTCGAGAAAAGGGGGACTGTTCCCTTTTTCTTCCCGGGGACTGTCCCCCTTTCTCGATTAAGGGGAGTGAGAAAGACAGTGTTGGGTCTGGTACGGCCCCGTAACAGGCAGATCTTCGCCATGTGCGTGCTGATTTTTGTCGGGATGGTGCTTCTGAGTCCGGCGGTTCCGGTTCAGGGCCGAGTGGCCGACCAGGTTGTGGTATTGACGGTGGACGGCCTCATCGTTCCGGTGGTGGCGCAGTACCTGGACCGGGGCATTGCTGATGCGGAACGGCTGGGCGCGGTTTGCGTCATTGAGCTAAATACCCCGGGAGGACTTTACGACACCACCCAGAAGATTGTTCAACGAATAATGAACGCCGACGTCCCAGTGGTGGTTTTCGTCTCACCCGCCGGGGGTTGGGCCGGTTCGGCCGGCACGTTCATTACCATTTCGGCCGACGTGGCGGCGATGGCCCCGGGGAGCCGCATCGGCGCCGCTCACCCGGTGGCGGCCGGCGGCGAGCAGATGACCGAGGCCCAGGAGGAGAAGATCGTTGAGGATGCGGCGGCTTGGGTGCGGAGCATCGCCGAGATGCGGGGGCGCAACGCCGAGAAGGCCGAGCTGACAGTGACCGAAAGCCGGTCCTACACCGACAGCCAGGCCCTGGAGTTCAACCTGATCGACTTGCAAGCGCCGAACCTGGCTGAGCTCTTGCAGCTGATCGACGGGCGGACCGTCACCCTGGACAGCGGCGAGATTGTACGGCTGGCTACGGCGGATGCGCCGCTGGAACGGGAGGGAATGAACTGGGTCGAGCGAACCTTGCACACCTTAAGCAATCCCACTATCGCCTACATACTGCTCTCGCTCGGAATGCTCGGTTTGCTGATCGAGTTCTACAACCCGGGGGCCATTTTCCCGGGAGCGGCCGGAGGGTTGGCCCTGGTTCTGGCCCTGTATTCACTGGGAACGCTGGATGCCTCCTGGGGAGGGATCGCGTTAATTATCCTGGGATTCGTCCTGCTCGCCTTGGAATTGTTCGTAGTCAGTTTCGGCCTCTTGGCCGCAGGGGGGTTAATTGCCATTGTGCTTGGTTCAATGATTCTTTTTGCCGGCAGCCCGGAGGGTTTCAAGGTAAATATCGGCGTGATGGCCGCAATCGTCGCCGGCATCACCCTGTTTGCTATTTTTACGGTGCAATCAGCAGTAAAGATGCGCAAGCGCCAGGCGGCCACCGGCCGGGAGGGGATGTCCGGCGCGGTTGCGGTGGCTCTTACCCAGCTTGACCCCAAGGGAGAGGTTCTGCTTGAAGGTGAGCGCTGGCGCGCAGTGGCCGAGGACGGTCCGGTCGAAGCCGACGAGGAGGTGGTCGTTGTTCGGATGGAGGACGGCCTGAAGTTGGTGGTGCGCCGGCGTGAAAAAACCGGCGGCGGTTAGAGGTGCCAGATAGAAAAACCTGGCAACAAGATGGGTATAATTATAATACGGGTATCCGGTTTACCAACCGGCACCGCGTAAACAAGCGAAGGGGAGTGAAAACATGCTGGAGTTTCTGATGTTCTGGGGCGTGCTGATTGCGTTGGCCGTAATGTTCCTGTCCTCCGCTATCCGGATCGTCCAGGAATACGAGCGGGGGGTGATTTTCCGGCTGGGCCGGTTCGTCGGGGCGCGTGGGCCGGGACTGTTCTTTCTCATTCCGATCATCGAACGGATGGAGAAAGTGGACCTCCGGGTGGTGACCGCCGATGTGCCCACCCAGGAGGCGATTACCCGGGACAACGTGACCGTAAAAGTCAACGCGGTCATCTACTTTCGCGTGGTGGACCCCGGTAACGCCGTTTTGAAGGTGCTCGACCACATCCGGGCGACGTCGCAACTGGCCCAGACCACGCTGCGGAGCGTGCTCGGCCAGAGCGAGCTGGACGAGTTGCTCGCGCAGCGCGATCAGATCAACCAGCGCCTGCAGAAGATCATCGACGAGGGTACCGAGCCCTGGGGCGTGAAGGTGTCGATGGTCGAGGTGCGAGACGTGGAACTGCCCCAGGCGATGCAGCGGGCTATGGCCGCCCAGGCGGCTGCCGAGAGGGACCGGCGGGCGAAGGTCATCCACGCCGACGGCGAGTTTCAGGCGGCCCAGAAGTTGGCCGACGCCGCCGCCATCATCGGCACCCACCCGGCCGCCATCCAGTTGCGGTACCTGCAGACCCTGACCGACATTTCCGGGGAGAAAGGATCCAGTACAATCGTGTTTCCCCTGCCGATGGACTTTATCAAGGTGTTGGAGCGTTTCACCGCTATTCCGGAACGGTCGGCGGAATAGAAACAGGCGCGCGGCAGAGGCTCTATGACCCCGTCCGCTTCGGGCGGGGTTCGTGTTTTTTGTCCAACCGGCAGGAAAACGGCCCCGGCCCCCGAAGTTGTTTTTTAGCGCATAATTAAATATGGAGACTGTTTTTGAAGAGCACCTCCGAGCCGGGGGACCTAAAGCCGTAGCGCCATGGACCCGGGCCGACAGGGTGCGTTGGGAAACCGGCGCGCCTCCCGTTGTGGAAAGGATGGTGGGGTTTTTGGTTATAGGCGCGGGACCGGGCCTGGGAATTTTCAGGGCTCGGTTTTGTTTTTGCGGCTTTGAAAAAGGCAAGTTCACTGCCTCGCCCGCGGCGGCGAGGTCTGGAAGTTCTCGTTTTGTTTTTGCGGCTTTGAAAAAGGCAAGTTCACGGGGAGTTGGGGAGCGTGCGGGATAACTTTGAGCGGCAGATTACCTACTTGCGGGTGTCCTTGACCGAAAGGTGCAATTTGAACTGCTTCTACTGCCGCCCGGGCGAGCACACAGGGCCTGCAGCGGACGGTCTGCCGCTGGATGGTCTGGTGCGGGTGATTCGTGCCGGGGCCCGGGTGGGCATCAGGAAAATCCGCCTTACCGGGGGCGAGCCCCTGGTCCGCCCGGATGTAGTTCCCGTGGTGGCGGCGCTCAACGAAATCCCGCAAATCGACGACATCGCCCTGACCACAAACGGCTCGCTGCTTGTGCCCCGGGCGCAGGCCCTGAAGGCGGCGGGGCTGAAACGGGTGAATATCAGCCTGGACACCCTGCGGCCGGACCGGTTCCGCACCATAACCAAAAACGGCGAACTCGCCCCGGTAATGGATGGGTTGGAAGCCGCCCTCGCCCACGGCTTGCATCCGGTGAAGCTCAACATGGTGGTAATGCGGGGCATCAACGACGACGAGGTCGAAGATTTCGTGCGCCTGACGCAAGACCGTCCCCTGCACGTCCGGTTTATCGAACTCATGCCCATTGGGGCAAGCAGCAGTTGGGCGTCCGACTATTATGTCCCGGCCGACGAAATCCGGCGCAAGATCGACGAGCGTTACGGCCCGCTGCAGACGGTACGGCCGGGTGGCGGTGACGGCCCGGCCCGTTGCTGGAAGATCCCGGGCTTTGAGGGCACCGTCGGTTTGATTGCGCCCTTGAGCGGGTACTTCTGTCCGTCCTGCAACCGGCTGCGGCTGACCGCCGCCGGTACCCTGCGGCCGTGCCTCTGCCAGGGGAACGAGATCGACCTGGTGGAACCCCTGGCGCGGGGGGTGAGCGACGAGGAACTGGCCGCCCTGGTTGTCCAGGCGGTGCTCCGTAAACCGCAAGGCCACCCTGAGAACGAGATCCGGCCCGTATGCGACCGGCTGATGTCCGAGATCGGCGGCTGACCGCCCACGTCAAAAAGGGGCAAAAGGTGTCAGACAGTGCGGCCGGACGGCTGCTTCGGGTGGGCCGGGCAAAAAAGGGGCCTGGCCCCTTTTTCTTGTTGGCCCCTTTTTCTTGTCCGTGTTCCGAAAAAAGAAAAAGGGGGACTGTCCCCCTTTTTCGCACGGAACTGGGTACCGGCGGCCCTTGCTTGACAGCGTATTTTTGAAAAACCTATAATGAAACGGAAAACCGCGGCGCAAAGCGCGCACTGGGCGTGTCGTACAAGCATCTGATCCGGAGTCGGCCCCATGTCGACTTTTTAATGTTTTGGCAGGAGGGGGCCGCATGGACCAAGAATACATGCGGGTGGTTTTGGACCTGGCGGCAAAAGCCCGGGGCCGCACCAGCCCCAATCCTATGGTCGGCGCGGTGGTGGTCCGGGACGGGGAGATTGTGGGCCATGGGTATCACGCCCGGGCCGGTTTGCCCCACGCCGAGATTGTTGCGCTTGCCCAAGCCGGCGAGGCGGCGCGCGGGTCCACCCTTTATGTCTCATTAGAGCCGTGCTGCCACTTCGGCCGGACCGGCCCCTGCACCGAGGCGGTGATCGCCGCCGGTGTGCGTCGCGTGGTGACGGCGATGCGGGACCCGAACCCGAAGGTTGCCGGCCGGGGCATCGCGCGGCTGCGCGAAGCGGGCCTTGAGGTCACCGAGGACGTCCTCCGCGAAGAGGCGGCCCGGTTAAATGAGGTCTTCATCAAATACATCACCACCGGTCGGCCGTTTGTGGCCTTGAAGGCGGCCGTGAGCCTGGACGGCAAGATCGCCACCCGCACCGGCGATTCGCGCTGGATTACCGGCGGACCGGCCCGGGAATACGCCCACCGGCTGCGGGACACGTACGACGCGCTGCTGGTGGGGCGGGGAACGGTGGTCAAAGACGACCCGTCCCTGACCACGCGGCTTCCCGAAGGGGGCCGGGATCCGGCAAGGGTGGTGCTGGACAGCCTGGCCCGTATTCCGGAATCGTCCCGGATGCTGTCGGGAGAATCGGCCGTCCCGGTGATCGTGGCGGTGACCGGACAGGCCCCGCGGACCCGGGTGACGGCTCTGGAGAGCCGGGGCGTCCAGGTGGTGCGTTGCGGTCCGGGACCGGCGGTCGACCTGGAGACGCTGCTCCGGGAACTGGCCGCGCGGGAGATCACCAGTGTGCTGGTGGAAGGTGGGGGGGCGGTGCACGCCTCGTTTTTGGAGGCCCGGTTCGTCGATAAACTGCACTGGTTCGTGGCTCCCAAGATCGTGGGCGGGGTGGAAGCCCCGGGGGCGGTGGCCGGACAGGGTGTGGGGCGCATGTCGGAGGCGGTCGGTCTGGAACGGGTGCGCCGGCTGGAACTGGGTGATGATTTCTGTATCGAAGGTTATCCGGTATGGGGGAGGGCGGGAACGGATGTTCACCGGGATCATTGAGGAACTGGGCACCCTGCGGCGGGCCGAACGCGGCCCGGTTTCCGCCCGCCTGCATGTCGAAGCGCGCGCGGTGCTTGAGGAGGCGCGTCTCGGTGAGAGCATCGCGGTGAACGGAGTGTGCCTGACCGTGGCCGATTTCGGTGCCGGGTGGTTTACCGCCGACGTAATGGCCGAGACGCTGAAGCGGACCAACCTGGGGGAGGTCCGCCCTGGGGAACGGGTCAATCTGGAGCGCGCCATGCGGCTTGGGGAGCGCATGGGCGGGCACCTGGTCAGCGGCCACGTCGACGGGGTGGGTACGGTCGTCGGGTGCGAACCGGAGGGAGTCGCCCTGGTGTTCCGGATCCAGGCTCCCGGGACGGTAATGCGCTACGTTATTGAAAAGGGCTCGGTGGCCGTGGACGGAATCAGCCTGACGGTGGTCGACCACGACCGGGATGCCTTCCGGGTGTCGATCATCCCGCATACGGCCAAGATGACCACCCTGGGGTTCAAGAGGGTGGGGGCGCGGGTAAACCTGGAAGCGGACATGATCGCCAAATACGTAGAGAGAATGCTGGGCGGCCGCCGGGAGGAGCCCGACCGGAAACTGGACGGCGACTTTTTGGCCCGCCACGGCTTTTTGTAGTCAAGGTATTTTGGGGGGAGGAAGCGGACGGTGGAGTTTGGATTCAACACGATTGAGGAAGCCATTGAAGACTTCCGCCGGGGTAAGATGCTGGTGGTAGTGGACGACGAGGACCGGGAGAACGAAGGCGACTTGATAATGGCCGCGGAGAAAGTGACTCCGGAGGCCATCAACTTTATGGTGACGCATGCGCGCGGCCTGGTGTGCATGCCGATCACCGGTGAGTTGGCCCTGAAACTGGAATTGACTCCCATGGTGGTCACCAATACCGATCCGCACGCCACCGCCTTCACGGTATCGGTGGACGCGGTGGGGAGTACGACCGGGATTTCGGCTCACGAACGCGCCTTTACGGTGCAGAAGATCATCGATCCGGCAACCAGGCCCGAAGACCTGCGGCGGCCCGGCCACATTTTTCCGTTGCGCGCCAAGGATGGCGGGGTGCTCCGCCGGGCCGGACATACCGAAGCGGCGGTGGACATGGCCAAAATGGCCGGCCTTTATCCCGCCGGCGTGATCTGCGAGATTATGAAGGAAGACGGTACCATGGCCCGCGTCCCGGAACTGATGGGGTTCGTAAGGGAACACGGGCTGAAGATCGTGACCATAGCCGACCTGATCCGCTACCGGCGCCGCACCGAAAAGCTGGTGCGCCTGGTGGGCACCGCCAAGATGCCCTCCCGGTACGGGGATTTCGTGGTATACGCCTATGAGAGCTTGTTGGACGGCAAGGGGCACCTGGCGCTGGTGAAGGGTGACCTGAGTTCGGTCGAGGCACCCCTGGTGCGGGTCCACTCCGAGTGCCTGACCGGGGACGTGTTCGGTTCCATCCGGTGCGACTGCGGGAACCAGATCGGCCGGGCCCTGCGGCAGATCGAAGCGGAGGGGGTCGGGGTGCTGCTGTACATGCGGCAGGAGGGCCGGGGGATCGGCATCCTGAACAAGATCCGGGCCTACGAACTGCAGGACGAGGGCAAGGATACCGTGGAGGCGAACGAGGCCCTCGGTTTTCCGCCCGACCTGAGAGACTACGGCATCGGTGCCCAGATCCTTTCGGACTTGGGCTTGACCAAGCTGCGCATCATGACCAACAACCCCCGGAAGATCGCCGGTCTGGAAGGTCACGGCCTGAAAGTGGTGGAACGGGTGGTGATCGAGGTGCCGCCGGGGCCGGAAAACGGGTTCTACCTGGCCACCAAGAAACGGAAAATGGGGCATCTTCTGACACTTGCGGACTAATTAAAGGAGCGTGGGCGATTTGGCGAAGGTTTTCGAAGGGCACCTGATCGGTGAGGGTTTGCGGTTTGGAATCGTGGTGGGCCGGTTTAATGAATTCATCACCCATAAGCTGCTTTCAGCCGCCCAGGACGCCCTGGTCAGGCACGGCGTAGCGGAGAACGACATCGAAGTGGCCTGGGTGCCCGGCGCTTTCGAGATCCCCCTGGTGGCCCGCCGTATGCTGGCCAGGAACCGCTACGACGCGGTCCTTTGTCTGGGCACCGTAATCCGTGGGGGTACGCCCCACTTCGAATACGTCGCCGCCGAGGTGGCCAAGGGCGTCGCCAAAGTGGGGCTGGAGACCGGCACTCCGGTGATCTTCGGGGTAATTACGGCCGACACCATCGAGCAGGCGATCGAGCGGGCCGGCACCAAGGCTGGAAACAAGGGTTGGCAGGCGGCGGTCAGCGGCATCGAAATGGCCAACCTGGTCCGCAGCCTGGAGAGTTCATCGTAGGAACCCCAGAAACGGAAAACGAGCTCCCTGTGTATCCCGGCATCGCCGGCACCGGAGTTCATCCGCCCACCATACGCGAGGAAACTGAAAAACGGCTCAAGGCGAACCGTTTCTGGTTTTCACCATAATGATCCACTACTTGCTACACGGCGCGAACCACCCGGCCGCTGCGCAGGCAACGGGTGCAGACCCTGATCCTTTGGGGTTTGCCGTCCACCAGCGCCCTGACCCGCTGCAGGTTGGGTTCCCAGGTGCGCTTGGTGCGGATGTGCGAGTGGCTGAGTTTCATCCCCACAACCACGCCCTTGCCGCAGACGTCACATTTCTTGGCCACGACTCCACCTCCTTGCGCAAACCACTTTAATATTTTATCAAAGCCCGGGTTTCAGCGCAAGTGCTTATTTCAGGCAGTGTTGTTGGCCTGTGATATTGTCACCCCGTAAGCGGTCTGAGAAAATGTCACTCATGAAGAAGGGAGACGTTTTCTTGAAACCCAAGGAAGCCAGGAGACTGGACATCATGGAGCGGGTCCTTGCC